>CALBET010000771.1 GCA_937888665.1 uncultured Acidobacteriota bacterium | reverse complement strand
GTCTGACGAAGGTCGAGTGGGGCAGTCGGGGTCCCCGCGGAGCGGCCGCGTGGGGCTCGGGGCGCAGCCCCGTCTGACGAAGGTCGAGTGGGGCAGTCGGGGTCCCCGCGGAGCGGCCGCGTGGGGTTCGGGGCGCAGCCCCGCTTAAATAACGTTCAGCCCAGTCTAATTGCAGATATCATCATGGGATGATCACCTCCTGTTCAGGCCCCATCTTTCCATGAGGGCCACCGCCGCCACCGGTGTCGCCAACCCCCTTCGTCGCAACATCGCGATCATCGCCCACGTCGACCACGGCAAGACGACGCTGGTCGACGCCATGCTCCACCAGAGCGGCGTCTTCCGAGCCAACGAGCGGGTCGAGGAGCGGGCGATGGACAACACCGACCTCGAACGTGAGCGCGGGATCACGATCATGGCCAAGAACACGGCCATTCACTACGGCGACCTGCTCATCAACATCGTCGACACACCAGGCCACGCCGATTTCGGCGGCGAGGTAGAGCGCACCCTCACGATGGTCGACGGTGTACTGCTGCTGGTGGACGCGTCCGAGGGGCCGTTGCCACAAACGCGATTCGTTCTGCGAAAAGCGCTCGAGCAGCGGCTGACGCCGATCGTGGTCATCAACAAGATCGACCGTCACGACGCGCGACCCGCCGAGGTGTTGGACGAGATCTACGACCTGTTCATCGACCTGGATGCCACCGAGGACCAGATCGGCTTTCCTGTCATCTATGCGAACGGGAAAGCTGGGACGTCCAGCCTCAGTGCCGCTGAGCCGGGCGAGAACCTGCGGCCGCTGCTCGACGCGATCGTGGAGTACATGCCTCCGCCGGCCGGAGATCCGGAGGCACCGCTGCAGGTGTTTGTCTCCAACCTTGACTCTAGCGAGTATTTGGGCCGGATTGCCATCGGGCGCATCGTCAACGGCCGAGTCGCGCTCGGCGACGAGGTGGCGGTGTCGAAGCTCGATGGGAGCATCGAACGGACGAAGGTCACCAAGCTCTATACATTCGACGGCCTCCATCGGGCCGAGGTACGGGCGGCGGCCGCAGGCGACATCATCTGTCTCGCCGGTATCGATGACATCACGATCGGCGAGACGATCACCGACCCGGAGGACCCCAGACCCATTCCCCCACTGCATGTCGACGAGCCGACGGTCTCGATGATTTTCGGCATCAACACGTCGCCCATGGCGGGTCGGGACGGGAAGTACGTGACGTCGCGCAATCTGCGTGATCGGCTTGCGCGCGAGTTGATCGGCAACGTGTCGATTCGCGTTCAGGACACGGAGTTCGCGGAGCAGATGAAGGTCGTCGGACGAGGCGAGCTACAGCTGTCGATTCTCATCGAGATGATGCGTCGGGAGGGCTACGAAATCCAGGTGTCGCGGCCACAGATCATCACGCGCGAGGTTGACGGTCGTACCGAGGAACCGGTCGAGCATCTTGTGATCGACGTGGCGGAGGACTACCAAGGGGTGGTCATTGCCCAGCTGGGCACCCGGCGCGCCAGCATGACGAAGATGATCAATCACGGCAGCGGTCGCATCCGGCTCGAGTTCCGCATTCCCACCCGTGGCCTGATCGGATTTCGCTCGCAGTTCCTGACCGATACCCGCGGCACCGGCATCATGAACCACCTGTTCGACGGCTGGGAACCGTGGCATGGTCCAATCGCCGGGCGACCCACCGGCGTCCTTGTGGCGGACCGGGCGGGGAAGGCGACGGCCTTCGCGATCTACAACCTGCAGGAGCGTGGCGAGATCTTCATCGAGCCGGGTACGCAGGTGTATGAGGGGATGGTCATCGGCGAGAACGCACGGGCGTCAGACATGGACGTCAACGTCACGAAGGAGAAGAAGCTGACGAACATGCGTCAGTCCGTCGCCGATGACGCGTTGCGCCTGGTGCCGCCGCGGCTGCTCAACCTCGAACAATCGATCGAGTTCATCAACGACGACGAACTGGTCGAGGTGACGCCGAAGAGCATCCGTCTGCGGAAGCGCGTCCTGGCGTTTAACCAGCGGCCCAAAAAGGACACGTAGCCAGGGCCTTCAGGCCCGCCGAGCTTGCCAGTCGGGAGCGGGCGCTGACGTTCAGCCAGCGGACCCCACGGAGCCTGCGTAGGCGCTCTCACATATAAAAACGACCGAAAGAGAGAGCAGCATGCTCTCCCGAATTATGGGTTTGTCGTTCGCGGTGCTGATTTGTCTGTATCCACAAAGTGACCTGGCACCTGGGGATGGACGCCGCCGCCGCGCTCAAGACCGGACGTTGGCCGACTCGCCGGCCAGGATGTCCTCGACAGAGCTTTTTTACTGGTCGTCCACCGTTACGAACGATTGGGGCTCGGACGCCTGGTGGACCGCGGAACTGCTCAACGACGACGCTGGTGCCTACGGTCATATGGGGGCGTAGCCGCCAACTGCGAGTACCACTCGGACAGTCTCATGCCTTCCAGGGATTGCGACAACTACCTCGCCTGGCCGGTTCGCGACGGACGGTGACGGCTGTACTAAACCTCGCGTCGCTTCCAGGTTCCGCGCCGGAACATGGTCACGCCGACCACCGCGAGCAGGTTCTGGCAAAACGCGATGGCGGCGAAGAGTCCCTGCGGCCCCAAATCGGCCGGGCCTGACAGTGTCCAGGCCAGCGGAAGTTGCACCACCCAGAAGACGAAAAAGTTGATCCAGGTCGGCGGGGTCGTGTCGCCGGACCCGTTGAACGCCTGGACCGTCACCAACCCGAAGCCCCAGAACACATAACTGAAACTGATCGTGCGGAGGCACGTGATCCGTGTAGACGGCGTAGGCGCACCCGCTCACGCTCGTTCGCCGGCTGCCTGGCCAGGCTGTCGCTTCGGCGCGCCCCAACCTGGCGTGAGGGTGTTGAGCGTACCGCCGCGTCTGCGCTAACGGTTGGCGTGGGAGCCCGCCAGTCGTTTTTCCCCAACTCTGTCGCTGTCCCATCGGTCCCGCAGTCCTCCCTCGACGGCCGCTTGCGTGGGCGAGGGCCAACCCGCCAGTCGTGCGCGTGCCGGCTGCATGCGGCGCCGAACTGCCTCATCCGGGCTCTGCAAATCCGCCCGTGCCCCTGAAAATCGACCTGTGGCGCTCAGCTGGGTCCGATAGTGCAGAGCAGTTTTAGGTTGGCGACGCGGCGGCTAGATGTAGGACGCGCTACGCGGCGTGACGCCGCGGCGGTGAGCGAAAACTGGATTGGACTGAACCGGTGCCCCGCTGCGTGCCTATGGGCATTGAACCAGACAGCGCGACGGAGGAAGGTGGCGGGTATGGCTGGGGCGTGGGTATTCGCGGCGGGTGAAACGGCGTGCTGGCCGCCCCGCGGGCGTGAGGATCGCGGTCTCGGTCGTGGGTGTCGCAGGGTGTAGGCCAGGTGAAGCGGAGAGGTCCATGGCTGGGGCACCGGCCCAGTGAGCGCGACCGCGATGACGGCGAGGGGCATGGGTTCAGGAGTCGAGGCGAGCGGGCCGGCGACGCCCTCGAGCGAGGACCTCGATGACCAGCATGTGCCCGTCGCGACAGACGGGACAGGTGCGGAGGGAGACCCCGGGTGCCGACAGGACGGCGCCGCACGCGACACCGCGCGCCCCGCGGCCGCGTGGGGTTCGGGGTGGCATTGTCAACTCGAGGCCGCACGCGGCAGAGTGAAACAGGGTCGCAGGCTCGAAGAGTCGTACCGATCCGACGTACCCCGTCGACCGGCGCGTCGAGAAAACTGCCGCCCACGGTTCCGATCGCAGGCTCAGAAACTGCGCGGTCATCAGCCTGATCGTCTAGACAGCCCCAGGTTTCCGGGGTCGCGGTGAGTGGCACGGGCTCTGCGCTTGGCCAGGCGTGGCCTCCCCGTCAACGACCTACCAACCGAGGCAGCCCGCGGCGGGCGTCTTGCACCACGTGGTGCGCGAACACCTTGAGACGTTTCTGACGCAGGCGGCCGACCTCCGCGATGGGGAGGGCCTCCCCAGCTTCGTGGAGCAAGAGTTTCGTGACTTTCTGCGATGTGGCTCCGTCGGCGGAGGCTTCGCCCGGTTCCGGTGTGCGGGGTGTGGGTTCGACCGGCTCGTCCCGTTTTCGTGTCATGGGCGCGCGTTTTGTCCGAGTTGTGCCGGGCGGGCGCATGGCCGAGCGGGCCGCGCACCTGGTCGACCACGTGTTCCCACGAGTGCCCGTACGGCAATGGGTGCTGAGTTTGCCCTACCGCCTCCGCTACCGGCTGGCCTGGGACCACGCCCTGTGCCGCGCCGTCGTGGGGCGCACCATGCGTGCGATTCTCGGGTTCCACCGGCGTCGCGCGCGGAGCGAGGTCGTGCGAGATGCGCTGCGGCGGCAGCTGAGCCTGATGCGATTCGAGCGAACCCGGCGCCGACTGGCACCCTACGCCGAGGCCCGTGGATATCTCACGGATGAGGACGTCTTTCGGGACGTCTCGTGAGAGTGTTCTTCGACACGAACGTCCTGATCAGCGCGTACACCGCGCGCGGTTTGAGCTCGGACTTGTTCCGGCTGGTCTTGAGTGAACACGAAGTACTGGTCGGCGAGGTCAATCTTCAGGAATTCAGTCGCGTACTCCGGCAGCGCTTCCGAGTGCCGGTTGACGAGGTCACGCGCGCGCAGCGGGAACTGCACGAGCACACCATCGTGCCCAAGCCGGGCGCCGTGCCTGTTCTTGAGATTCGCGATCCCGATGACGCCTGGGTGCTTGCATCGGCCGTCGCAGCCCAGGCAGACGTACTGGTTACCGGAGACAAGGACCTACTGGATGTCGCGGGGTTGACCGCGATGCGGATTCTCAGTCCCCGCGATTGTTGGCAGTGGCTCCGGGGCTGAAGTTGAAGCGGCCCATCGAACAAGGCGTTGCACCTATCGGAGGGTCATGGAGACGGTCACGATTTCCCCCAAATTCCAGGTTGTTATCCCGAAGAGAATCCGGGACCGGCTGAAGTTGCGCCCTGGCCAGAAGGTCCAGGCCAGCCGTCCATGAGGATCGCATCGTCATCCCGACCGTGAGTCTGTACGACGTCTTCAAACGGGTCCTGCAACAGCGGGGCGAAGGGCCGGCCCTGCAGGCCATCG
>CALBET010000770.1 GCA_937888665.1 uncultured Acidobacteriota bacterium | reverse complement strand
ACTGGAGGCTGGCGCGTCTGTGATCATCCCCTAGAAGCCCAAGCGTCTGCTATAATCACACGTTTTGGTACGCGAGATCGAAAGCACTCGGTAGAAACCAGTTTAGGTACGGACCATGGCCAAGCGTTGCGATATTTGCGGGAAGGGCCCGGTGGTCGGGCGCAATGTGAGTCACGCGCACAACGTGACGCCCCGCCTGTTTCAAGCCAACATCCAAAGGGTGAAGGCGGTCATCAACGGTGGTGTGAAGCGGATCCGCGTCTGTACGCGGTGTCTTCGTTCGAACAGAGTCGTCAAGGCGGCATAGCGCGAGGCCTCATGCGGGACGTCGTCACCAGCACTGACGCACCGGCGGCGATCGGTCCCTACTCGCAGGCGATCCGTGCCGGCGGGTTCCTGTTTGTTTCCGGTCAAATCCCACTGGACCCAGAGTCGGGACAGGTCGTCGACGGGGATGTGGCGGCACAGACCGACCGGGTCATGAAAAACCTCGGCGCCATCCTGCGGGCGGCGGGCGGCACCTACGAGCATGTGGTGCGCGCGACGATCTTTCTGACCGACCTGGGGGACTTCGCCCAGGTGAACGATGTATACGGCAGCTACTTCACGGCCCCCGCCCCAGCCAGAGCGACCGTCCAGGTCGCGGCCCTGCCGAAGGGCGTCAGCGTCGAGATAGACGCCATCGCTCACGTGGGCTGACCGCTCACCGCATCAGACGCTCCACTTCCAGCACACCGGGAACGCCGCGGATCTCTTTGATGATCCTCTGGAGGTGTTTGAGATTCTCGATCTCCACCGTCACACTAATCCGGCCGTGATAGTCCCCACTGCTGGCCTCGACCTTCAGGACATTGGTCTTGAGGCCGGCGATCTTTGAGGTCACCTCGGCAAGAATCCCGCGTCGGTCCTCGACCTGGATCCCCAGCAGCACATTGAACCCGGACTCGGCGGTGCCCTTCTCCCAGACCACCTCGATCCGTCGTTCTGGGTCGTAGAGCAGGTTGAGCACGTTCGGACACCGCGCCGCGTGTACCGATACGCCCTTGCCCCGGGTCACGTAGCCGACGATCTTCTCGCCACGAATCGGGTGGCAACAGCGAGCCCGAAATACCAGCAGATCATCGAATCCGCTGACCTTGACCTTGTCCTCATTCCGCCGCAGCATCCGGCGAACAACAGTGCCGACGGACGCCGTGCCCGGCTTCTCCTCGAGTTCCTTCGGTACCAGCTTGGCCAGAACTGACCGCGCCGGCACCCTCCCGTAGCCGACGGCGGCCCACAGGTCGTCCGCGTTCTTCGCCCCAAGCTCGCCGGCCACACGCTCCACGGCGCCTGTCTCCAGCACCGTCTTGGAGCGGATGTCGAACCGTCGTAGCTCCTTGTCGAACAGCTTACGACCCAGCTCGACAGCCCGGACCTGCTCCTCGGCGTGGATAAAGTGCTTGATCTTGTTCCGCGCTCGCGACGTGACGACGATATTCAGCCAGTCGCGGCTCGGCGTGTGGCCGGGGGCAGTCACCACCTCGACGATGTCGCCGTTCTGGAGTCGAGTGCGAACGGGCACCATGCGACCGTTCACCCGCGCCCCGACACACTGGTGACCGACGTCCGTGTGGACGGTGTAGGCGAAATCGACCGGCGTGGCGCCGCGGGGTAGCGCCTTCACCTCGCCTTTCGGTGTAAACGTGTACACCTCATCCGGGTACAGGTCCACCTTTAGATTGCTGATGAACTCGCCGGGGTCACGCACCTCCTGCTGCCACTCGAGCAGCTGGCGCAACCAGGTAAAGTGCTGCTCGTCCGGCTTGACGCCGATCCGCCCCTCCTTGTATTTCCAGTGGGCCGCGATGCCCTCCTCGGCGATGGCGTGCATCTTCTCGGTTCGGATCTGTACTTCGAACGGCACCCCTTGGGGGCTGACGACCGACGTGTGCAACGACTGATACCCGTTCGCCCTCGGCATGGCGATGAAATCCTTGAAACGGCCAGGCACAGGTGACCACGTCTGGTGGATGGTACCCAGCACCGCGTAGCAGTCAGAAACCGACCCGGTGATCACGCGAAGGGCGATGAGGTCGTAGACCTGTTCGAAGGAGATCCGCTGGCGTTTGATCTTCTCGTGGATGCCGTAGAGCCGCTTGATGCGAGACTCGATGACCGCGAACGGGATCTTCGAGTCGGTCAGGGTGCGCTCCAACGTGTCCCGGAGCCCGCTCACCGTGCGCTGCGTAGCCCGCCTCCGGCGCTCCACCCACGCCCGCGTGGTCTCGTAGGCGATCGGGTCGAGGTGCTTGAAGGCGAGGTCCTCCAGCTCGTTCTTGATCTTCTTCATCCCGAGCCGGTGGGCGATCGGCGCGTAGATGTCCAGGGTCTCCTGCGCGATGATGAGCCGACGATCCTCCGGCATGTGGTCCAGCGTGCGCATGTTGTGTAGCCGGTCGGCCAGCTTCACCAGGATCACGCGGATGTCGTCCACCATCGCGAGCAGCATCTTGCGGAAGTTTTCCGCCTGCCGCTCCTCGTGAGACGAAAACGGGATCGTGCTGATCTTCGTCACCCCCTCCACGACGTGCGCCACCTCGGCCCCAAACAGCTCCTCCACACGGTCGATCGACGTCAACGTATCCTCGACCACGTCGTGCAGCAACCCGGCCGCGATCGCGACGTCGTCAAGCCGCATGTCAGCGACCAGCGCGGCCACCTCGAGGGGATGCGTCACATAGGGCTCGCCCGACCGCCGTTTCTGACCGGCGTGCTCGGTCGCCGAGAACTCGAAGGCCCGACGCAGCAAGTCCGTATCGGCCTCCGGATTGGATGCGCGGGCCTTTTCGGCCAGCTTCTCAAAGCTGATCATCGCAAGTGAGTCTTAAATAATTAGTTGCAGGACCGACGCCAAATCATGCCCGTCGGGTCTGCGCAACGTCGCGCCGTTCTGGCGCGAGTGGCGGAGTCCGGACCGGCTCGCCAATAGAATGGTCGGAAACCGCCCAAAAGGAAAGTAGATTGCCCGCGCCACGAGTCGCTTGACTTGCTCTTTTTTCCTTCACTATACTGTTGCCTCCTCACCGAAGGGTCGCTTGCGCCCGGCAGTCGAAGTGCTGCGGCCGGCAGCGCCCGGCAGCACTGTCGCCGGTTCGACTCCGGCCGCTCGTGTCTGGCGAGAGGACGTCTTGAAAACAGCTGAACCAAGGGGACCCGTCAATGCACACTCGATCGCTCGGAACGAGACTCGCGCTCATCGTCACGGTGAGCCTGCCGTTGGTGTCGTGCCATTACGTCGACCAGCTCAAGGCCATCAGGACGTTCAGGGACGCCAACATGGCGTACCAGCGCTCGGACTACCCAGTCGCCGCCGAGCTGTATGAAGAGGTCCTGGCGAACGACCCAAACCTGACCGTCGCGCATTTCTATCTGGGCAACAGCTACGATCAGCAATATCGGCCGTCCCTGCGGGGCGAACGCGAGAACGACGCGCTGCTGGCGAAGGCCATCGACCATTACATCACCTCCGCAGACAGCGAGGCCAACGTGGAGATGCGCAAGCTCTCGATGCAGTATCTCGTTGCGGCCTTCGGCCCTGACAAGGCGAATGCCCCGGCCAAATCAGAACCGGTCCTTCAGCAGATGATTGAGAGCGACCCGTCGAATCCGGACAACTACTTCGTGCTCGCAAAACTCTACGAGGACTCGGGGCTGTTCGACGAGGCCGAAACGGTGCTGACTCGGGTGCGTGACATGCGCGGGGACGATCCTGCCGTCTACCTGCAGATCGCTGGGTTCTACGACCGGAACGAAGAGTTCGACAAGACGATTGAGGCTCTGAGCCGGCGAGCCGCGCTCGAACCGGACAACCCAGAAGCGTTCTATACCATCGGTAACTTCTACTGGCAGAAGGCCTTCCGCGACTTCTCGCTCTCCGATGAGATGGAGATGGAGTACATCTTGACCGGTCTCGAACAGCTTGAGAAGGCTCTCGCGCTGAATCCCGACTACGTCGAGGTCTTGACCTACAAGAATATCCTGCTCCGGATGCAGGCGAACCTGACGGAAGACCTCGACGAGCAGGCCGCGCTCATCGAGGAGGCCGACACGCTCCGCGACCGAGCGGAAGAGCTTCTGGCCGCCCAGAGGGGGGGCGGCGCCATCTAGCTCCTCGCCTCCTGGTCGCAAGCTCGCTCAATATTACCGGCTGCAGGAAGAGTCGGGGCTCGCCCATCCGGGCGGCTCCGGCTTTTTCTTTGTACGTGAAGCCATGGTCGGAGTCCGCCGACGGTGGACATGTGTTTTCTTTCACGTGCGCGATCGGCCGGCCGGGAGACTGGAGCAACGTGGCGGCGGCCAGACCACAGATGGTAAGCGTCAGGGCAGCACCGCGGCCGTATCAGTCATCCGATGGCGGGCTCAGACGCCGGCCGCGCGGCGGAAGCCAACTTGTTCCGATCGTGGTTCTCGCTGGCGGCCGGAGCGGTGCCACCCCGGCCGCCAAGTGGCGCAGCGCCTCCGGGGAGACCGGAGACCTCGCGGGGACGACCACCGTGCCGACATTGAATGGATGATGCACGCGCCTAGCTCCCGGGCGACCCCACAGCGCGTAGCAGGCACCGCTCGGCGGCCACACGGGCCTCGCTCATCGCGAGGTGCATAAAAAAAGAACCGGCGCGGCAAGGGTATGCCGCGCCGGTTCCAGACTGCGCGTGCTCGAAACGCCTGCCTTTATAGTGCGTCGGCGCCGCCGGCCCGCCGCATCTGCTCGGTCACGATACCCACCTTGGTGATGCCAGCGCCTTTCGCGGCGTCAATCACCTCAATGATCTCGCCATATCGGAGATTTCCGGCACCAGCGATGAACATCGTCTTCTCACGACGCTGTTCAAAAATGGTACGCAAGCGCTCCTCGAGCTGTTGAATCGCAACAGGCTGCTGATTGATCGTAATCACCCGGTCGGCCGTGTACTGCAGCACGATCTGGCTGGAATCTGGGGCCGCCTGCTGGGCGCCACGGGTCTCAAGCGGCAGATTGATATCGAGACCGCGCTGGGACAGTGGCAACGCCGCCAGAAAGATCACGATCAGCACCAGCAACACGTCGATAAACGGCGTGATATTGATGTCTGCGTTGGAGTGCGGCGGTTCGGCGGTGACGATTTGGTCCGCCTCGTGCATATGATGATGGTCACTCATCGGTTACTCGCCCCCCCCGGCGCCGGCCCCACCACTGCCGACCTTACGCTCCGTGATCAGTCCGATGGTCTCGACACCCGCTCGCTGAAGCCGGTCAAGGACGGACATCACGCTGCTGTATTGCGCGTCCTGGTCCGCCTTGATCAGCACGATACGCTCCAACTTACGTTCGAGGGCCGCCTGGACGTTGTTCAACATCTCGACCTCAGAGGACTCGATGTTGTCGACGAAGAAACGGCCGTCAGCGGTCACCGCGAGCGTCGTCTGTTCGTCGTTCTCCTGCTTGTCTTCCGTGTTCTCGGCCTCGGGCAGCGTGAGTTGGACGCCCTGCTGCAGAAGGGGAGCGATCAGCATGACGATGATGAGCAGGACCAGCATCACATCCGCGAGCGGAGTGATATTGATCTCCGAGTTCATCCCGCCCTTCTTGCCCCCTACACTCATTCCCATAGGTATGCCTCCTCGGCTCGTCCTAGTAAGGTCGTGACGGCCTGGCGCGAGTGGCGCGTCAGGCCGTCACCACACTAGTCCGCCTTCTTGATGAAGTAATCGACGAGCTCGGACGACGAGTTGTCCATCTCGACGCTGAAGAACTCGATACGGGACGTGAGGTAGTTGTAGAACCACACGGCAGGAATCGCCACGAACAGCCCGACGGCGGTCCCGACGAGCGCCTCGGAGATGCCCTTCGACACCGAACCCAAACCGCCAGAGCCGGACGCCGCGATACCCTGGAAGGCGTTGATGACGCCCAGGGTGGTTGCGAGCAGCCCGACAAACACGGCGGTGGCGCCGATGGTGGCAAGCGCTCCCATACCCTTCTTCAGGTCGGCCGCCGTCAACGCACTCGCACGCTGGATGGCCCGGCGCACAGCGTCGATCACGTCATCGCGTCCCAACGTGTCACCGGCGTCGCTCTGGAACTGATACTCCTGGAGACCGGCCAGCACGACCTTGCCAAGGTGGCTGTACTTGTAATTCTTCGACTGCGACACCGCGATGGCATCTTTGAGACGGCCGTCCTTGAGATGTTTCGCCGCCTGCGGCGCGAACAGTTTGGACTGCTTCCCGGCCTGGGTGAACGTGAACAGCCTCTCGAAGAAGACGCCCATCGACCACATGGACATGAATGCCAAGATTATCATCAGCGACTTCACCGGCAAGCCCATCTCTACCCACATTGTGACAAGATCCATTGTGCCTCCTGCTTAGAGTTCAAAGCCCCGATTCGTCGAGCCACGGCGCACCGGCCACCGGCGCGTGCCGCCCCACAGTTTCTTCGTTCGTGTCCAATTGTCTAACGCAACTGAAAATTCACGGTGACCGTCATGATGACCGGCACGGGTGCCCCGT
Organism: uncultured Acidobacteriota bacterium; assembly: GCA_937888665.1. Classification (GTDB taxonomy): domain Bacteria; phylum Acidobacteriota; class Vicinamibacteria; order Vicinamibacterales; family UBA8438; genus UBA8438. Next base: position 10,735 of record CALBET010000770.1, on the reverse strand, counting down.
TGAGCATCGTCGGTGTGTACTCCCACTGGCTGACCGCCCGTAGCGCGGCATCGTCCAGCAAAGGAACCGAGCGCAGCACCTTGACGTCCGTGACACGGCCGTCGGCGCCGATCACGGCCTCGAGGATAACGACACCAGACACCCGCGCAGACTGGGCAACCGGCGGGTAGATCGGGTCAACGTTCTTCGTCTTCTCAGGCGGACTGATGTTGCCACCCACCCGCACGGGCTCCGTTGGCGGCGGCGGCGGCGGCGGCGGCGGCGGCGGCGGCGCCGCAAGCAGTCCTCCGACGACACCGCCCACAACCCCGCCGGCGATACCGCCTTCGACACCCTTCACGTTGCTGAGGTCGAAGCCGGTCTCTGGCGCAATCTCGGCCGGAGCCTCGATCGGGGCGGCGTTCGGGTTAACGTCGACCACCGGCGCGACCACCGCCTCGGCGGCCGCCGGCGGCGGTGGCGGCGGTGGGGGCGGTGGGGGCGGCGGCGGCGCAGCCACGAACGCCATCATCGATGGCACGTTGGGCAGCGCATCGGCGGCCAGCAACGGCACGATGACGACCGCCCCGATCGCCGCGACGTGAGCGATAATCGAAACTGGCACTGTGTACCACTTTTGAGAACCGAGCTTGATCGTCGGGTTCGAGATTTCACCAAACATCTGATGTGCCACTTGTACCTCCTCAACCCTGTTACAGGGCTGCCGACGCCTCGATGGGAGCGTCGATTATATGCAGAGCCCCATGCGGTGTCAACGCAACTGCGCGTCGCACCAACGAGTGCAGGGGATCGGTGAAAACCGCTCTAGGGCTCGCATTTTTGGACAGCTTCCCGCTTATGGAATGTTAGACACCGGTTTTACGTTTACTGCATCCAGACGACGATCAGAGGCACAAAAATGACCGCGACGATCGTCATGAGCTTGATCAGAATATTGAGGCTGGGACCCGAGGTGTCCTTGAAGGGGTCCCCGACAGTGTCGCCGATGACGGCAGCCTTGTGCGGCTCCGATCCCTTGCCACCGTAGTGTCCCTCCTCGATCAGCTTCTTGGCGTTGTCCCAGACGCCTCCGGCGTTGGCCATCATCAGAGCCATCAGGACCCCGGTGACCAGCGCACCGGCGAGGAGGCCGGCCAACCCGGACACGCCGAGCAAGAGACCGGCCGCCACCGGCGCAAGCACGGCGAGCAGCCCCGGCAGGATCATCTCCTTGATAGCCGAACGGGTCGAGATGGCGACGCAGCGCGCCGAGTCGGGCTCGGCCGTCCCTTCGAGCAGCCCGGGAATGTTCTTGAACTGGCGGCGCACTTCCTCAATCATCTCGTTCGCCGACCGCCCCACGGCGTTCATCGTCATCGCCGAGAAAATGAACGGCAGCATTCCGCCGATGAACATCCCGATGAGCACGCGGGGGTTGGTCAATTCCAGCGACAGCAGGTTGGGGTCGAAGCTGGCCGCGCCCCCAGCCGCCTCCAGCGCCTGGGCGGCTTCAGCCTGAAACGTCGAGAACAGCGCCAGCGCGGTCAACGCGGCGGAGCCGATGGCGAACCCTTTCCCCATCGCCGCGGTGGTATTGCCGACCGCGTCGAGCGCGTCGGTCCTGTCACGCACGAACGACTCGCACTTGCTCATCTCGGCGATGCCACCGGCGTTGTCCGCGACCGGGCCGTATGCGTCGACGCCCAGGCTAATGCCCAGCGTCGACAGCATGCCGACCGCCGCAATTGCGATGCCATAGAGCTGACCCAGCTCAAAACTGAGAAAGATTGCCGCGCAGATAACCAGCACCGGATACCCGGTCGACATCATGCCCACACCCAACCCGGCGATGATGTTGGTGGCCGGTCCGGTCTTCGACTGCTCCGCGATGTGTCTGGCGGGGGGCTTGTCCTTGCCGGTGTAGTACTCGGTGATCTTCCCGATGATGACGCCTGAGAGGACGCCCACCACGACGCATCCCATGACCGCCCACGGCACCGCCGTCACCTGAATGAGGACGGCCGCCCCGAGGATAACGATGACCGAGGCCACCATGAGCCCACGCAGCAACGCGCTCTGCACCTTGCTCTCGTCGTCCGTCCGGACGGTGAACGTTCCCAGAATCGACGCAAAAATACCAAAGCCGGCGAGAAGGATTGGGAACACGGCCAGATCGGCCTGCATGGCCGCGAACGAGCCGCCGTCGATGCCCCAGAGCGTTTCGGCCGTCGTGGCGGTCAACGCCCATGCGAGGGCAATGGACGCGATGATGCTGCCAACATACGACTCGAAGAGGTCCGCGCCCATCCCGGCGACGTCGCCGACGTTGTCGCCGACACTGTCAGCGATGGTGGCCGGGTTCCGCGGATCGTCTTCCGGGATGCCGGCTTCGACCTTGCCGGAGAGGTCGCCAGCCACGTCGGCCGCTTTCGTGAAGATGCCACCGCCGACACGGGCAAAGAGCGCAATCGACGACGCACCGAGCGACAACCCGAAGAGGGAGTCGATGGCGGCCGGACCGTCGCCACTCAACCCGCCATACAGGAAGTAGAGCAGCGCGATGCCCAGCGTGCCGAGCGCCACGACCGTCATGCCCATGACGGCGCCGCTCGAAAACGCCACCTGCAGCGCGCCGGCGAGGCTGGTTCGTGCTGCGGCCGTGGTGCGCACCGCCGCGCTAGTCGCCGTGCGCATGCCGATCCAGCCAGCGGTGGCCGAGAGCAGCGCGCCCACCAGAAAGCTGATCCCGACGAGCAGCGCGTCGCCTGGAAGGAACACTACGAGGATGACGAACATCACGCCGACGAACACCGAAAGAACGCTGTATTCCGTCTTCAAGAACGCCATCGCCCCGCTTCTGATGAGCGCGGCAATCTGCTGCATGCGCTCGGTGCCAGCGTCGCGACGATTAATGCCCCTGGCTAGGACAACCGCGAAGATTGCAGCCGCAATCGGTGCGCCCAGCCCAAAGACCATATAAAGTTGATTGTCCATTCCGTCCCTTGTATCTCCTGCTCTCGGTCTCCGTCGCCCTGACGGGTTCTGAGCCGTCGCTGTGGCTCACCGCCCATCGCGCCGACCTCGACATGCAACCGTCCCGGTAAACGCAACGATCAGAAACCCGACAAGCTAACAGTCGCGGTCAGCCACTGTCAAGCCGCGACCGCCGACGCCGTCGCGCATCGCCGCCGGCTTGGGCGGGCTCTCCGGATCGGTCCGCGCGGCCTTGAGCGTCTGACGCACCGCCATGCCACCCGTCAAGAAAACGCGGACCCCCTCTTGAACCGTCAGCTCCGGGTAGGCCACTCGATCTTTCGGAAAAATCCGCACGTCGCCCAGATAGAGATGATTTGTCGGGACATAGACGGCCAGCAACGACTCGTCTCCGTGACCCCGGTCAAGCGTGAACTCTTTCGTCAAGAACCCGAGCACGAACCCCGTCGACGGGTCGTCCACCAGGACCACGCGCTTGAACGCCAGCTCATTCTCGGGTGAGAACGCCGCGACGAGCTGCTTCACCGGCGCATACACCGCTCGAAATACCGGGAGCTTGAGGAGATACGATTCGCCGCGCTGCAATATCCGCTTGCCGAAGACGTTGGTCGCCAGGGCGCCGACCACGAGCACCATCAGCAACGTCGTCGCTAGCCCCAACCCAGGCACCTCTCGGCCCAGGAGTTGGGGATACAGCGGCGCCATGACCCCGTCGATCAGGCGGAATGCCCACACCAGCGCGGCCACGCTGACAATCAGCGGCACCAGGACAAAGCACCCGGCGATAAAGCTGCGTCGAATCCACTGCATCGATAATCCTTAGGCGAGCCAGATCCCCAGCGCCGCGGCGAGCGCCAGACGGTAGTACGCGAATATATTGAGGGTGTGACTCGCGAGATACCGCAGCAATCCGGCCACCGCCAGGTAGCCGACCACGCCGGACGCGGCAAACCCCACGAGCAGCACCGTCGTATGGTCGGACAACCCGTTCGGACCGAGCGTCCATGCGACTCTGGCACCGGCGCCCAGAATCGCGGGGATGCCGAGAAGAAAGGCGAAACGCGCCCCCTCCTCGCGGCGAAGCCCGGTCACCAACGCCGCCGTAATGACCGCCCCGGACCGCGACACGCCCGGCACGAGCGCGGCCGCCTGGGCCAGTCCCAACGCCGCCGCCTCCACCATCGACAATGACGCTCCATCGCGGCGTCGACTCGCAACTCGCTCGGCCAGGAGCATCGCCACCGCACCAACGGAGAGGGCGGCCGCGGCCACCGCGGGGGTACGCAGCCTTTCGATCACGTCGCCGAAGAGCCAGCCAACCAGCGCCAGCGGAACCGTCGCGATGACGATGAGACGTCCCAGACGCGCGGTGTCGCCAGGCTGCCCCGTGAGCGCCGCGGGAGCGGCCACGATGAGCGCGGCGACATCGTCGCGGAAATAGAGGAGTATGGCGAGCAGCGTGCCGAGATGACACACGACATCGAACGGAATTTCCGCCGCACCCGCCTCCCAGCCGAGCAGGTCGCGAACCAGAATTATGTGCGCGGAACTGGAGATCGGGAGAAACTCGGTGAGTCCCTGAACGACCCCGAGCACCGCGGCTTGAAAGACGGTCACACCAGGCACGCCGCGCGCGACACCGGCCGGGCACGACGCAGGGGTGACGCGAGGTGGGCGTGGGCGGCGACCGAACCGGGCGGACGATGCGTCGTCCGAGTATCAGCCTCGCGCGCCAGGCTCTGCGCATACATCACATTAGGGTCCAGTGCAGGCTCGTCGCCCGACTCCGGCGACGACGACCATCCACCGGTCGCCGGGCACGGACTACGCGCGGACTCGAGCACGGGCCTTCTTGGCCCGACGTTTCGGCTTCGAGGTCGCTTGGTCTCCGCCGGGCACATGCTGCGACCGTCGTGCTGCCCTGCGCTCGCTGATAACAATGGCGGCGGCGGCGGCGATGAAGATGGTCGAGTAGGTGCCACTGACCACGCCCACCAGGATCGTGAAGGCGAAGCCACGCAGCACCTCGCCACCCGCCACGAACAACGCGAGCGCGGCGAACGCCGTCGTGCCGGAGGTGATGATGGTGCGGCTCAGCGTCTGATTGATGCTGTGGTTGACCAAAGTCTCGAACGAGTCGCGCCGCATGTGTCGAAGATTCTCGCGCACCCGGTCGAAGATGACGATCGTGTCGTTTACCGAGTACCCGGTAATCGTGAGCATCGCCGCCACCACGTTGAGCGACAGGTCGTACCCGAAGAACGTCAGCATCGCCAGCGTGATGAGAATATCGTGCGCGACCGCGATGATGGCACCGACCGCGAAACTGAACCGGAACCGGAACGCGACGTAGGCGAGGATCCCCAGCAGCGCGAAGACGAAGGCGTAGACCCCACGCTGCTTTAGCTCCTCACCGATGACGGGACCGACCAGATCCCGCTGCACAACCGTGAATTCTCCCACGCCACTTTGGCTAAGGGCCGCCAACACGGCGTTGGCCCCCTCCTCCAAACTCGTGCCCACCTCGGCCCCCCCTTGAGGCAGGCGGACCATGATCGTGTTGTCGCTCGGGTCTCCAGATAGCTGGACCACGCTTTCTTCCACGACGCTACTGACGGCACTGCGTACGGAGTCCTCCGTCACGGGGGCGTCGAACTGCACGATCAGGATGGTGCCGCCAGAGAAGTCGATCCCGAGCGCCAGCCCTCCCTGAAGCGCAATCGCAATGCCGCCGGCCGCGATGATGAACAGCGACAGACCCACCGCGGGCCAGCGCCACTTGAGGAAGTCGAAGTTGGGGTTCTTGAAAATGGCCATGGCGCGCGTTTCGCGTCCTGATTATCTACGGGGCGTAATACTACGAAAGGCTCAGAACGAGCGACTCTAGATACTCAGCGTCGGTGCTCGGCGACGGACCAGCACCAACTCGAACAAGGTCCGCGACACGAAGACGGCGGTGAACACATTCGACGCGAGCCCGAAGAACAGCGTGGTCGCAAATCCCTTAATTGGCCCGGATCCAAATTGGAACAAGAAGGCAGCCGCGATCAGCGACGCGACGTGGGTATCGACAATCGTCAGGAAGACCCGGTCGAACCCGGCCGACACCGCCGCACGCACCCCGCGAGCGGACACCAGTTCTTCCTTGATCCGCTCGAAGATCAGCACGTTCGAATCGACCCCCATCCCGATCGTCAGAATGAAGCCGGCAATACCTGGCAGCGTCAACACAGCCCCGACATACGACATGCACGCCAGGAGGATCAACAGGTTGAGCACCACCGCCACCACGGAATTGATGCCTGACAGCCGGTAATACGCCAGCATGAACAGCGCCACCGCAATCAACCCCGCGATCGACGCGGTCACACCCGCGCGAATCGAGTCGGCGCCCAGTTGCGGACCGATCGTCCGCTCCTCGAGATACGTGAGCGACGCCGGCAAGGCGCCTGACCGTAGAATCAAGGCTAGGTCAGCGGCCTCCCCGGTGGTGAAGTTGCCAGTGATCCGTCCCTCATCGGAGATTCTCGACTGGATCGTGGGTGCCGAGTACACCTGGCCATCCATGATGATGGCGAGATTGCGTCCGATACTCGCCCCGGTGAAGTTCCCGAACTTGCGCGCACCCTCTCGATTGAACGAAAAACTGATCGCCGGCTGATTAAACTCGTCGATGGTGGGTCTGGCGTTCCGCAAGTCGCGGCCGGTCACCGGCGCCACGCGCCGCACGAGATAGAAGACCTGGGCGCCGCCGACGCCGCCAAGCGACTCATCGAGGCCGGAGAGCACCTCCATGTCGGCCGGCACGACGCCGTTGCGGGTCTGTAGCAGGAACTCTCGAGTAGGCGCCGGGCCCTCTTCCACCAACTTCAGTTCCAGGAGCCCGGTCGAACGAATGATTTCCTTGGCGCCAGCGACGTCCTCCACCCCGGGAAGCTGCACCAGGATCTGCTCGCCACCCGCGCCGCCGTACGGGGTGACGACCGGCTCGGCGACTCCCAACTCGTCGACGCGGCGGGCGATGGTCTGCAGCGCTTGTCGAACCGATTCGTCGCGGCGGACACGCTCGACACTCGGTTGCATGCGGAACGTGTAGGCGCCATTCGGTTGTGATTCGCGGGTGTACAGGCCCCCGATCAGGTTGTCCGCGATGGTCCGAAACTCCTGGTCGCGTTCGCCCGGCACGCCCTCCACGCGAATTTCCGTGGGGGAGACGGCGGCGGACGACGCGAGGGTAATTCCACTGAGACCGGCCTGCTCGTTCAATTGTTCGGCGCTGGTCTCCGACTCTACCAAAAGCGCATCGTCGGTCTGCACCTGAAGCACCATGTGCACGCCGCCGCTCAGGTCGAGACCGAGCCGGATGCGATCCTCGGGTGGATAGACGGCGAACCCGGCGGCGACGACCACCGCGGCGATCACCAGCAGCTTCCAGCGTAAATTCTTGGCCATGACTCGTAATTGCGTCGTGCGCGTGCCGCGCGCACCCGTCTATCGTCTTCCGCTTTCGTCTCGCGTCGCAGGCACCGGCTACATGGAACCGGAATCTTCCACGACCGGCTCTTCCCCCTGGTAGCCGCCCACCGCGGCCCGGGACACTTCGACTCGCACTTTGTCGGCGATCTGCAACTGCACCGAGCGATCATTCAACTTGGTGATGCTGCCGTAGATACCGCTCGTGGTCATGACCTTGTCGCCGACCTTCAATGCCTCCCGGAATTCCGCCACCTTCTTCTGCCGCTTTCTCATCGGCATGAGAATGATGAAGTAGAAGATCGCGAGAATCAGGGCGAACGGCAGGAACTGCACCCACACCGGACCGCTCCCCCCCTGGGCAGGAGGGGCCATGGCAAACACCACCGGCAGACCAAAAGGCATCATCATCCTGAATTTTCGCGCCTAGGCTCTGGGCCGGCGAGAGAACGTCTCGTGAAATCGTTGCCTGAACGTATCGAACGAGCCTAACACGATAGCATCTCTTATTTGCCGCATCGTGTCAAGGTAGAAGTGTATGTTATGCAGCGTGTTAAGGGTGCTAGCGGTCATTTCTCCGGCCACGAACAAATACCGAAGGTACGCGCGCGAAAACCGCTGGCAGGTATAGCACGCGCACTCTGGATCAGGCGGGCGATGGTCTTCGGCGAACCGCGCCTGCTTGATGGATATCGGCCCGCGCCGTGTCAGGAGCTGCCCGTTCCGGGCGTTCCGGGTGGGCAGCACGCAGTCGAACAGGTCGATGCCTCGAGCCACACACTCGACCAAGTCATCCGGCATCCCTGTGCCCATCAGGTACCGCACGCGGGTGTCCGGCAACATCGGAGTGGTATGCCCGACGACGTCATACATCACCTCCACCGGTTCACCGACACTCAAACCGCCGATTGCGAACCCGTCGAACCCAATCGAGACCGTGTCTCGGGCGCTCTCGTCGCGTAGAGCCTTGTATGCCCCCCCCTGCACGATGCCGAACTGCGCCTGACCGGCGTTGGTGACCGCCCCGTCCAATCGGGACGGGTGCTCGCTGGTCTCGAGGAACCGTCGGCGCCCGCGACGAGCCCATCGCAACGTGCGCTCCATCGAATCCCGGGCGCCCGCCTCCGAAACCGGATAGCTGGCGCACTCGTCGAACACCATCGCGATGTCCGAGCCGAGCTCGGCCTGGATGTCAGACGCGCTTTCCGGTGTCAGGCGCTGCAGGCTGCCATCGAGGTGCGATCGAAACGACACCCCCTCCTCGTCGATCCGGCGCCGATCTCCGAGGCTGAACACCTGATAGCCCCCGCTGTCGGTCAGCATCGGCTGGTCCCAGCCGATGAACCGATGCAGCCCGCCGGCCCGCCCGACGAGCGGCGCGCCTGGACGCAGGTGCAGGTGATATGTGTTGGCCAGGATCATCTCGGCGCCCAGGCCCAGGAGGTCCCGGTGGGTCACCGCCTTGACCGCGCCCCGTGTGCCAACCGGGGCGAACGCAGGAGTCCGCACAAGACCGTGGGGCGTCTGCAACTCCCCCGCTCGCGCGGCTCCGTCGCGATGCGTGACGTGAAAGGGGCATCGTTCGGACACTGCCGTATACTACACAGCGTTGGGCCACGAACGGTCCGCCGCGTGCCTCGCCTCGACGATCAACCTATGGTGGCCCACCTCAAGTGAAGCGTCTGCGCGTCGGCGTCGTCTACGGGGGGCGTTCAAGCGAGCACGAAGTCTCGCTGGCCTCGGCGGCCGCGGTCTTTGCCAACCTCGACCGAGACCGGTACGAGCCGGTTGCGCTCAGAATCGAGCGGAACGGCCGCTGGACACTGGCGGAACGCCCGCCGGCGATTGAATCAGCCGCCCAAACCATCCAGCACGCCCGGCTCGACCAGGCTCGGGGGAACCGCTCCGTTCGGGAGGTCCACATGGTCGCGCATCCAGGCGACGAGACCTTGCTCACAATCGAGCGGGCCGAACCCGGTCACGCCGGGGCCGACCACACCGGAGACGCGATCGTGAACGGCCTTGGGCTCGATGTGATGTTTCCGATCGTGCACGGTCCCTACGGGGAGGACGGCACCTTGCAGGGGCTGCTCGAGTTGGCCAACATTCCGTATGTCGGGTCCGGCGTACTCGCCGCTGCGGTCGGTATGGACAAGGCCATCATGAAAGAGTTGTTCGCGGCGCGCGGGCTCCCGATTGTCAAGCACCAGGTGGTGTTGCGACGAACGTGGCGGGCCGACCGCTCCGGCACCGCGACGCGCCTGGCGGAACGACTGCGTTTCCCGCTGTTCGTCAAGCCGGCCAACCTTGGGTCGAGCGTGGGCATCTCGCGCGCGACCGCGCCGGACGCGTTGCCAACAGCACTCGACCTGGCGTCGCAATTCGACCGCAAGATCGTGGTGGAGGAGGCGGTCGCGCCGTGCCGCGAGATCGAGTGCGCGGTGTTGGGCAACGACGACCCGGAAGCGTCTGTGCCGGGAGAGATCAGCACGTCGCGCGAGTTCTACGACTACGAGGCGAAGTATCTCGACGACCGGTCGGTCGTGACAATCCCGGCCCGGTTGGATCCGGACCAGACCGAGGCGATCAGGCGAATGGCCGTCGACGCCTTCCAGGCGATCGACGGCGCGGGCATGGCTCGCGTGGACTTCCTGCTCGGGCAGGACAGCGACCGGCTCTTCCTGAACGAGATCAACACCCACCCCGGCTTCACCACCATCAGCATGTTCGCCAAGATGTGGTCGGCGAGCGGAGTGGCCTACGGGGAGATGCTGGACCGGCTCATCGCGTTGGCCGTCGAGCGTCATGCCGACAAACAGGAAACGCGCACGAGCGTTCTCGAAGACCCTACTGACGACGCCTCGTGTGACCGATAGTTCACGTGACCGGACGAGGATCAAGCATGCGTTTTGACTTTTGCGCAAGTTTGTGCTTGACACGTCCATTTTCTCATCCATAATCTACATCTGGTATGAGGGTGGAACGCTCAGCCCACCTGTTGTGATGTTCGGACGCAGGTAATACCGCTGAGCACCGCCGTGCCGAGGAGGACGAATGGCGAAGAAAGCAGCAGCGAAGAAGGCGGCCGCGAAGAAACCGGCCGCGAAGAAGGTGGCCGTGAAGAAGGCCGCCGTGAAGAAACCGGCCGTGAAGAAGGCCGCCGCGAAAAAGGGCGCAAAGAAGCGCTGAGCACGTCCAGACTTCAAAAAAAGGGGGGCGATTTCCATCGCCCCCTTTTTTTGTACCACCCTCGGTCGACTACCCGGGCGGCGCGATGCCGTCCCAGACG
>CALBET010000769.1 GCA_937888665.1 uncultured Acidobacteriota bacterium | reverse complement strand
GCAGTGGCGCACGGCTTTAGCCGTGCGATCGCAGGCCTGAAGGCCTGCGCCACGCGGCGTCGGTCACAGCCTGCCCGGCCAGGCCTATCGACGCGTTCACCGCGGTGCAGGAGCGGGCACGCGGGATGTGCAACCGGGAACACGCCCAACGACGGTGTGAGACAGGACACCGCAGGTCGTGGTCGGGGTGCACGAACCCCGACCACGCTCACGGTGAGGACAATGGTGCCGGTGCAGGGACTTGAACCCCGGACAACGCGGATATGAGCCGCGTGCTCTAACCAGCTGAGCTACACCGGCGTGCTGGCGACGCGACCCTCTGCGCGCACGACCCGTCGTCGGCGCCGCATCACCAGGCAACATTTCTTGTGTACCCACGTCGACGCGATCTCACTGCCATTGGCATTGCATCGAAACGGCGGGTAACACGGCATTGTATCAACTCTCGGAATTCTGATCAGGAGAGCTGCCCCGCCGCCGTCACAGAAGCAACATGGCGTCGCCGTAACTGTAGAAGCGATAGCCGCGTCGCACCGCCTCGGCATAGGCGTCCAGCACGCGCTCGCGCCCCCCGAGGGCGCTCACGAGCATGAGCAGCGACGACCGAGGTAGATGAAAGTTGGTAAACAGTGCTCCGACCACCTTGAACCCCACGCCTGGATACAGATACAGGTCGCTGACACCGGTACCCGCACGCAGTCGGCCACTGCCGACCCGGGCGGCTGTTTCAAGGGCGCGAGTCGTCGTGGTGCCGACGGCCACCACGCGCCCGCCCGTGTCGAGCGCACGATTGACCGCGTCCGCGGTCTCCGGCGGCACGTCGTACGACTCGGCATCCACGGCGTGGTCTTCAACACGGTCGACGCGAACCGGCTTGAATGTGCCATACCCAACGTGGAGCGTCACCCGAGCCACGTCGATCCCTTGAGCCGTGCACCGCCGCAGCATCGCGTCAGTGAGGTGGAGACCGGCGGTCGGTGCCGCCACCGAACCGCGGACCGAGGCGTACACCGTCTGATACCGCTCGCGGTCCACTGGGCGGTCGGACCGGTGTATATAAGGCGGCAACGGAACATGGCCGAGCGCGTCAACCAGATCGTCAACGGTCTCGACGCCGTCGACCCACAGACGGACCGTCCGCCGACCGTGCATGTGACGCTCCAGCACCTCTCCGTGAAGCCGACGCCCCTCTCGCTCGAACACCACGCGGGCGCCGACGCGCAGCTTCTGCCCCGGATGCATCAGCGCATCCCAGCGGTCGTCGTCGAGCCGGGTCAGCAGCAGACACTCGACCGCGCCGCCCGTCGGCACGCGATGGCCGAGGAGTCTGGCTGGAAATACGCGGGTCTCGTTGATAACCAGCAGATCGCCCGGCGTCAGCAGGTCTGGAAGATCGGCGACCCCGCGGTCCGCGAAGCCGTCAGCCTCGCGATCGACTACCAACAGCCGCGCCGATTCGCGATCGTCGGTCGGCGTCTGTGCGATCAGCTCCGCCGGCAGGTCGAAGTCAAAGTCTGAAACACGCATGCAGACGGGCGGACGCTGGAAGACACGAACGCGGTCAGTAGGCCCAGCGCACCAGCATCGCGCCCACGGTGAACCCGGCGCCGACCGACGCCAGCAGTACCAGATCGCCTTTCTTCAGACGCTTGTCGGCGAGGGCATCGGCGAGCGCCAGCGGAATGGTCGCGCCGGTGGTGTTGCCGAACCGGTCAATATTGATGACGACTTTCTCTTCCGGCAGATGGAGCTGGCCAGCGGCAGCCATGATGATCCGGCGGTTCGCCTGGTGAGAGACGAACAGGTCGACGTCGGCGGCGCGCAACCCGTTTCGATCCAGGATCCGGCGGCAAATCTCGCTCGTCTTGCGTACGGCAAACTTGAATACCGCCGCGCCATCCTGATGCACGTAGTGGAGTCGCTGGTCGACCGTCTCATGGGAGGCTGGAAGCCGGCTTCCACCGGCAGGCATCCGGAGCGCCGGCCCGCCGCTACCGTCCACTTCATGGGCGAAATCGAGAATGCGAAGCTCCGGATCCACCGCTGGCGAGACCACCACCGCGCCGGCGCCGTCACCGAAGATCACACAGGTGGTGCGGTCCTGGTAGTCGATGATGCGCGACATGACGTCGGCGCCGATCGCGAGCGCATGGTCGTGCACCCCTGACGCCACCATCTGCATGGCCGTCGTGACCGCATAGGTGAAACCGGAACACGCGGCCCCCAAGTCAAACCCCCACGCATGGGTCGCGCCAATCCTGTCCTGCACGAGGCAGGCGGTACTGGGGAAGAAGGTATCTGGTGTGGTGGTCCCCACCACCAGAAATCCGATGTCAGCCGCGGTCACCCCCGCCCCCGCCATGGCTTGGAGCGCCGCCTCGACCGCCAGGTCCGACGTCGCGACATCGTCATCAGCGATATGTCGCTCGCGGATGCCAGTGCGCTTCAGAATCCACTCGTTCGAGGTGTCCACCATCTGCTCGAGCTGGCTATTGGTCAGCACTCGCGGCGGCACATACGTACCCAGCGAAGAAATCTGCACCGCTCGGAGGACCCGACCCGGGTCACCGGCACGTGTCGTGTCGTTCATCTCGTCCGTCGTATCCTTTCCGGCCGATCGGTCCGATCCGTCAGAGACGCCTCATGCGGCCAGATCTCTGGCGGGGTCGTGACCAGGGCCGAACACCCATGCGCACCGGAGTCTATAGGACCAAGACTCCGACCGAAATACCTGTGTCATCTGGCCGCCGATGCATCCCGTCTCGGCACCCAGGAAATTCCATGCGTACGGCCTAGCAGCCCGTGGTGCAACCCCGCGTCGCACCGAAACGCTGGCCTGGCAGTGACGCGCACGGCCAGCGCAAGGCGCGATGAGGGAGAATACGGGCAGTATTTGACCGACATCGCAACACCGTCAACCGGGATGAAGCGCCCGTCGAATGCAGCGGGGCTTTCGCCACGGGCTGCTCGATCCCTACCAGAGCCGACCCTCACGATCTGGCATCGGCAACCCGAAGTAGTCATAGGCGCGAGGGGTGGCCACCCGACCACGCTGGGTCCGATCGAGAAACCCGGCTTGGATCAGAAACGGCTCGTAAATGTCTTCAATCGCCTCTTTCTCTTCACTGATCGCGGCCGCGATACTATTCAGCCCGACGGGTCCCCCGCCGAACTTGTCGATGATGGTGCGTAGCAGTCGTCGATCCGCCGCGTCAAAGCCGTTCGCGTCAACCTCCAGCAGCTCCAGCCCCTTCAGGGCAACCTCGTGCGTGATCGTGCCGTCGGCCCGCACCTGCGCGTAGTCGCGCACCCGGCGCAGGAGGCGGTTCGCCACCCGGGGGGTGCCACGTGACCGACGGGCGACCTCCACACTCGCCTCTTCGTCGATCGGCACATTGAAGATTCCGGCGGACCGACGAACGATCTCCTGAAGGTCGACGGTGCGGTAGTAGTCCAAGCGGTGGACGATACCGAACCGCGCCCGCAACGGTGCGGTGAGTAGACCGGCCCGTGTGGTCGCTCCGATCAATGTGAACGGCTGCAACGGGACCTTGACCGACCGCGCGCCTGGCCCCTGACCGATTACGATGTCGAGTTCGTAGTCCTCCATCGCCGGATAGAGAATCTCCTCGATCACGGGACTCATCCGATGAATCTCGTCGATGAAGAGCACGTCGTGCTCGGAGAGATTTGTCAATATCGCGGCCAGGTCTCCCGGTTTCTCGAGGACCGGACCGGAGGTGGTCCGAATGGCCACGCCCAGCTCGTTGGCCACCACGTAGGCCAGGGTGGTCTTGCCGAGGCCGGGTGGACCGTATAGCAAGACATGGTCGAGCGCCTCGTGTCGCTGGCGCGCAGCGGTGATCGACACGCCAAGATTTTCGCGGAGTCGCTCCTGCCCGATGTACGTGTCGAGTGTCCGCGGCCGCAGTCCGGCCTCAAATGGGTCGTCGTCACCCAACCGCTGCGACGTCACCACGCGGGCGGACGACTCGTCGTCGATCATCGGGCCAGCTCCTTGAGGGCCTGCCTCAAGATCTGCTCGAACGTGTCGGCGTTGCCCGCCAACGCCGCGTCAACCGCTCGCTCAGCGAGATGCCGATGGTAGCCGAGATTCAGGAGTGCCGAGAGGAGATCGCCGCGCGTGTCGGGTTCGATGCCGCCGTCGGTCGGGTCATCCGTGTCCGGTTCCAGTGCCACCTGGAGACGATCCCTCAGCTCTAGCCCGATCCGCTCGGCGGTCTTTTTTCCAACGCCCGGAATCCCGGTCAGCCGGCCCACATCTCCGTGGCGCACCGCGCGCACGAGATCGGCGGACTCGATCCCGGACAGAACCGACAGCGCCAGTCGTGGGCCGATACCTGAGATGCCGATCAATTGCTCGAAGAGCTTGAGTTCCAGACGCGTGCGAAAACCGAACAGCGCCAGCGCATCCTCCCGCACGTGGGTATGGATACGCAGCGACACCTCTGCCCCTGGTTCACCCAGCCCGTAGAAGGTGGACAGCGGAATCTGGACGTCGTAGCCGACACCGTGCACGTCGATGACGATCCGGCTCGGCGCCTTGTCGACCAGCCGGCCGGAGAGGCGCGCAATCATCGCGTGGCCGTCACGACCCGCTCCCCGGACGATATTGCCGCCAGCTACGAACCGCGGTCTGATGGACGGCCGGCCTGGTCGCGGCCGGCCCCGCAGCCGTGTGGGCATGGCAGAGAGCGATGGCCAGCGCATCCGATGCGTCGTGGGGCGTCGGCGGCGTGTCCAAGCGGAGGAGCAGAGCCACCATCTGTTGGACCTGTTGCTTCTCAGCGCGTCCGTATCCCACTACCGCAAGCTTGATCTCAGTCGGCGCGTACTCCGACACCGTCAGCCCGGCTTTCGACGCGGCCAGCATCGCCACCCCGCGAGCATGCCCCAGTCTCAGCGAACTCTTGGCGTTCCGCGCAAAGAACACGTCCTCTATGGCGACGCACTCAGGCCGATGGGTCGCCAGCAGCGACACCAGCTCGTCGTAGATACCGGCCAATCTCTCAGAAAAGGGGATACGGGTGGACACCGTCACGGCGCCGCAGACCACAAGACGGCATCGGCTGCCGTCCGTGTCGATACAACCATACCCGGTGCGGCGAGAGCCGGGGTCGATCCCGAAGATCCTCACGCCAGCGAGGCCTCGATCTCCTGTTCGCTGATGTCGGCATTGGACCAGACGTGTCGAATGTCATCCAGATCGTCGAGGACGGAGAGTAGTTTGAGCATCTGCTGCGCCGGCTTGCCCTCGAGCGACACCTGATTCTGGGGCAGCATCGCGACATGGGCCACGGTCGGCTCGACACCGAGCGCCCGCACCGCTTCCGTCACCGCGTCAAAGGTCTCGGGCGAGCTGATGATCTCCCAGCACCCGCCGTCATCAAGGAGGTCGTCGGCACCGGCGTCGATCGCGGCTGTCATCAACGCCTCCTCTTCAGCCGCCTCTCGGTCGACCAGCACGTATCCTCGCTTGTCGAACATCCAGGCCACACTGTTCGCGGACCCGAGGTTGCCACCATGTTTCGTCAGGGCATGGCGAATTTCGCCGACCGCACGATTCCTGTTGTCGGTCAACACCTCGAGAAACAGCGCGACGCCGCCGGGACCGTACCCCTCGTAGACGATCTCGTCGTAGTTCACCCCCGTGTCCGCGTCGGTGCCGCGGCGTATCGCCCGCTTGATGTTGTCGGCCGGCATGTTGGCCGCCTTGGCGTCGGCAATCACGGTGCGAAGCCGTGGATTCATGTCAGGGTCGCCACCACCTGCTCGCGCCGCGACCGTGAGCTCCTTGATGATGCGCGTGAACAGCTTGCCGCGCTTGGCGTCAGCCGCCCCCTTCTTGTGCTTGATTGAATGCCACTTGGAATGGCCAGACATGGCAGAACTCCATCCATAAGTGAGGAAAAACAGCTCATTTTATCACGCAACGCTCAGAGCGCACCGCGCGCCACGACGAGCCAGGTCTCGGCTTCCGCGGTCCACGCCCCGCCCACGTAGTTGCCCTCGAGCCGCTCGATCGTGAATCCAGCCCGCCGCAGTCGGCCGGTCATCTGACGCATCGACAACGTGCGGAACGCCAGTGAGAACCGGTGGGTCGTCCGGCGTCGACCGCGGCGCTCGGTGAACTCCTGCTCGAACACGGTCAGCTGGCGGGGTCGGTCTTGCCGCACCGACTCCACCAGGCTGACCCGAGCCGAGCCGCCCCGGCGACGCCCAAGATGACTGACTCGCCGGTCGTACTCACTCCATCGGGGCACATCCGGGACCAGTTCCATGGTGAACGTGCCGCCTGGCCGTAGCACGCCCTGCACCGAAAGCAGCGTACGTCGTAGGTCCTGGTCACGCACCAGTGATTGCAAGACCCCGTAGGGCGCCATCACCAGGCTGAAGCGCCCCTCCGTCGCGAACGGCAACGACCGGATGTCGCCTCGCACCAACCGCGCCGAGTCCGTCCCTCTCGCCCGCCGAAGCCGTCGCCGCGCGTGCCCGAGCATGGCGGTCGAGCGGTCGACACCAACGACCTGCACACCGGTCCGGGCCACCGGCAACAGCACTCGGCCGGTGCCGCACCCCAACTCGAGCACCGGGCCGCCACACTCCGCCACGTGGCGCCGCCAGAACGGGATATCGCGGCGGCCGACGGTCCGCGAGTTCTCCCAGTCGTAGAACGGCGCATACGCGTCCCAGCCGTGCCATCCTTCCATCGTGTCTCGGTGCCACGCGCGACTTCCACGACGGGCCGCCCAGCCGCAGTATTATATGAGTCGCTGCGCCGCACCAGCTGGGTGGAAAGAATGACACACGCGCGACAGTGCGCGCCCCGCGGTCGCGGAGTGGGGCACTGGGGCCCCCGCGCAGCGGCCGCGTGGGGTTCGGGGCGCAGCCCCGTCGGAAGAAGGTCGAGTGGGGCACTGGGGCCCCCGCGCAGCGGCCGCGTGGGGTTCGGGGCGCAGCCC
>CALBET010000768.1 GCA_937888665.1 uncultured Acidobacteriota bacterium | reverse complement strand
GCACATACCGTATCCGCGAGGTGGACCGCGTCGTGGTGAAGGGCAAACACCAGCCCATCGGCGTGTTTGAGGTGCTCGACTATCACACGGACGAGAGCTTCCCCAATCTCATGGATGCGGTGAACTACTTCAAGGCCGGCTTGTCGCACTACAGACACGGCGAGTGGGACCGCGCGAGCGCCAGCTTTCGTGAAGCGATCGCGCTTCACCCTCAGGACAAGCTCGCCCAGGTGTATGTCGAACGCTGCGAGCACTTGAAAGCCAATCCTCCTGGCGACGCGTGGGACGGAGTCTGGGTAATGAATACCAAGTAGACTGGGTCCACATGCCGGAACAGCTCGAGATGAGATTCTGGGGCGTGCGTGGGTCCATCCCCACGCCGGAGGCGGCCAACCTCGGGTACGGCGGGAACACGTCGTGCGTGGAATTCCGGTACGGAGGCCTCCCGCCCATGATTTTCGACGGAGGCAGCGGCCTCCGGCAGCTGGGTCTCGCGTTGGAACGCGAGTTCCCATCGGGCGGAGAGTGCCGCATCTTCTTCACACACTTTCATTGGGACCACATCCAGGGCGTTCCGTTCTTCAGCCCGATGTACCGGCCGGATTGGGCCATCCGCTTTTGTTCGAGCCATGAACCTGAGGTCCTAGAGACATCTCTGGCGGAGCAGATGCGTCCTCCCTTCTTCCCGGTGACGATGCCGGCGAAGCGGGCGGTCAGGAGCCACGAGCAGGTGGATGGGAATGGCCTGGCGATGGACGGCGTACGCGTTCGGCCAATCTTGCTGCACCATCCCAACGGTTCGATCGGGTACCGCGTGGACGCCGGGGGACACTCCATCGTCTACGCGACCGATCATGAGCACGGCGACGCGGCGACCGATCGCGGGTTGACCGAGCAGGCAGCGGGCGCCGACATCCTCATCTACGACGCGCAGTACACACCAGACGAATACGAAAGCCGGCGCGGCTGGGGACACAGCACGTGGGAGCGCGGCGCGCACCTGGCGCGCCAGGCGGGTGTCCAGCAGTTGGTGCTGTTTCATCACGAGCCCCTTCGCTCGGACGAAGGCGTCTCCGCGATCGTGAAGGAGGCGCAGGCGATATTCGCCAACACGATCGGCGCGACAGAGGGCTGGCACGTGAGCCTGGGATAAGACGCCCAGGCCAAGGACCACATCAGGCCCCCCCCGATGTCACCCCCTGCTCGTCGATCCAGGTCGCGCCGTCTTGTTCGCCCACCAGGCGCTCAAGCTCGCTCACGGCCGCCGTCTCTCCCATGGTGACGAGCACGCTCCCCTTGGCGAGCACGTAATCCTCAGCTGGGTTGAACACGAACTTCTCCGTACCCCTGACGGTCACCGCCAGGACCGGCAATCCCGTTCGCTCCGCGACCTTGAGATCGAGCAGCCGCTTGCCGACCCACTCCTGGCGGACGTCGACCTGCGCGAACCGGACCTCGCCGTCGTCCTGGCGCAGCATCAGGTCCAGGAAGCCGACAACCTCGGGTCGCAGCAGCTCGGACGCCAGCCGCAGCCCGCCAATGAACGGCCCTGAAACGACCCCGTCGGCGCCGGCCCGCAGGAGCTTGTCCCGCACGTCGTGCTCGCTGGCCCCAGACACGATCCGGATCGTGGGGCACAATTGCCGCGCCGAGATCACGACAAACAGGTTGTCCTTGTCGTTGGGGAGCGCCACCGCTAGCCCCGCCGCCCGTTCGACTCCCGCCGCCAGCAGTGTCTCGTCCTCGGTGGCATCACCGTCGACCACCCACACGGACTGGTTGGCGGCGAACTCGTCCTCGAGTGACTGGCGAGTGTCGATCACCACCACCTGCCGGCCCGTCGCGACCAACTCGCCCACGACGACCCGCCCCGACACTCCACAGCCGCACACGATGTAGTGGCCGCTGAGGGCCGAAATCTGCTTCATGGTCTTTCGCCTCGACAAGAGCTTATGCAGGTCGCCGTTCACGAAGAAAGCAGTGGCCGACGAGACCGAGTACGCCACGAGCAGCATGCCGACCAGGATCAGCGACATGGTGTACATCCGCACCACGGGAAACTGAGTCAGGTCGGCGAGCGTCTCTCCGTAGCCGATCGTGGAAACCGTGATCACAGTCATGTAGACGCAGTCGAGGAGCGACCATGCCTCCTCAAGCTGAGGCTCCAGGAGCCCGCGGTAGTGCAGCTGCCCGAGAAGCCAGTAGCCCGCCGAGCCAGACACGAGCAGCGCCCCGATACCCTGGAGCGCCCTGAACAACCTGCTCCGCAACAGCATCCGCAGCGGGCTGTCCCGCAACGACAGACGCACACCCCGGCTCGGCAACTCTGAGCCCTCCGTGTCTACAGGCTCGCCAGGGCGAGGTCCTTGGTGAAGTCGATCAGCCCGCCAGCGTTTCGATTCACGAGGCTGGGAATCACCGAAGCGCTCCGGGACGCTGGCCTCCGGATTCGATAGACGGCAAAGGCGGCTGGATGGCGGGGAAGAACCCCGCGAGGACGGGACGCAACGACGACGCGCGGCGACCCGCCCGCGGATCACAGTATAGCCCGCCGCTTCCCGCCGGGTACAGCGAGGATGGCAATTGCCGCCGGGTCGGAAACCTGCGGTGCGCGGGCTGCCCAACACAACGGAGCGAGGGTGACTGGCGCTGGAACGCGAGCGCGAGGAACGTCTCGGTGCTACGTGGGACGTTCACCACGGGCGGCTAGTCCCCTGGAACCGTAATTCGCCACATAAGTCACCAGCGGGGCATCCCGCCTGCATGCGTTGTTCCGCGGTCACAAATACCCAATGTGCTCCCGTGTCACGCCTTTTCAGCCGGGCGCCGCGCTACCGACTTATGCAACAAATCACGGTTCCAGGGGACTAGTAGTCCCACTGCACGGCGAGCACCAGCGCCAGAATCGCGACGAGATACAGCTTCACCAGCAACGGACCCACAAATCGGAGCCAGCGCTGATAGGGAATCCGCGCCAGCGCAAGCATGCCCATCAGGACCGGGTTGGTGGGGACGACCATGTTCGTGAAACCGTCGCCGAACTGATAGGCCAGCACCGCGGTCTGACGGGTGAGACCGGTGAGATCGGCGATGGGCGCCATGATCGGCATCGTGACGTAGGCCTGGCCGGACCCGGAGGGGATGAACAGATTGCACACGGTCTGCACCGCGAGCATCCCGACGGCCGCAGCCTGTGCGGGCAGCGACTGGAGGGGAGCGGCGAGACCGTTGATGACCGTGTCGATCACCTGGCCCTGGGTCAGCACGACCTGGATCGTGCGGGCGAAGCCGACGATCATCGCCGTCGTCGTCAGGTCGGCGGCGCCGAGGTAGAACTCACTGGCGACACGGTTCGGGGACAACCGGGTCACGGCGGCGGCGACCAGCGCGATGCCGAGGAACACGGCGGTCAACTCGGTCAGGTACCACTCGC
>CALBET010000767.1 GCA_937888665.1 uncultured Acidobacteriota bacterium | reverse complement strand
GCCGTTTGGCCCCACCAGGCCCGCCACGGTGCCCCACTCGAACGACAGGTCGACATCCTGCAATACGTGACCGTAACTGTGATCGGCAGTACTAGCAGCCCGTGGTGACGACGGAGGCGTAACTCGAGCGGACGCCTCGAGGTGGGCGGGGTCAGTCGTCGAGGACGCCCAGCGCGGTCATCAGCGAATCGTCGAGCGCACGGAGCTTCTCGGCGTCGAGTCGTCCGACGAAATGAGTCAACCGTGGCTTCGGCAGACTGACCAGCTCGTCGCAATGCACGCTGCTGTCGTGCCGGAGCCCCTCGTCGGGCCCGACGTCGACCTGTGTCGACAGGCCGTGCCGCGCCGAGTACACCGGCGCGCAGACGACGGTCGAGAACCGAGAGTCGATCAGCGCCTGCCGGCTGACAACGGCGAAGACGCGGAATCGCTTCGGGTCGTTGCCAGGGGGCCGGGCAACCCGATAGAGGTCACCGCGCGTCACCCCTCGACCTGGTACGCAAGCACGTCAGCCGCCTCTGCGTTCAGTTCCTCGGCGTGCGCGTTTATCAACTCCCGGTCCCGCCGGTCGCGTTTGGCTCGCGCCTCCGCGGCGAGGCTCAGACGCAGCAAACGCTCGATCGTCTCTGAGCGGCTTTCCCCATCCCGGGCGGACCGCTCGACCGCCGCGACCACTTCTTTCTCGAGTGTGATAGATGTCTTCAGTTTCATACTCTAATCATACCGCAGGCCAAACAGATGGACACTCGAGGACCCGGACAACTGTGCTGTCAAGATGACTACCCGAGCCTGGATGGTGGCCCCCACGGTGGCGTCGGTGAACTCGTGGACGTAGAATGACCCCTTACGGCACCAACAGACCATGCCCCTGACCTCAGGCACCCGCCTCGGGCATTACGAGGTGACCGCCCTCATCGGTCAGGGCGGCATGGGCGAGGTCTATCAGGCCAGAGACACCAAGCTCGACCGGGACGTGGCCCTCAAGGTGTTACCCGAGGCGTTCACGGCTGACCCCGACCGGCTGGCCCGCTTCGAGCGTGAAGCCAAGGTGCTGGCCTGGCTGAACCATCCCAACATCGGCACGATCATTTCTGGATACGAGAGAAAACGCGTCTGCATGCGGCCCCTCGATTGCCTCAGCCTCTCCGTTTCGGCTTGGACTCGCCGGACTCGGCCACCAGGGCCTGCACCGCCAGCTCGACGTACTTCGGGATGGTCGGCAAGAAGCCGCGCTCATACCGCGTGATGGTGTTTCTGGCCATGCCGAGTCGCTCAGCGAGTTCCCGTTGCGTGAGACCGAGTTGGAGCCTCCGAGTGCGGAGGTCCCTGCCGGTCAACTAGCCCGAGGCTACCTGAGGGAGCACGTCGGGTCAACGCCGAGGAGCGCCCCGGGCGGGTCGGGAAGTCGCAGCTGTTTACGGTTGCGAATCGCTCGGGGCCGTGAGACGCTACCCCACTCCGTGGCCGGCGAGCGGTCTGATGACGACCAACGCCCGTCGGTCTCGCCGGCCCTCTAGTGTATGAGGGTGCCACGCGCGGCAGGTAAGATCGGGAATCCCGGGTCAGACTGAATGAGTGCTTCCACGGGGCCCACCGCCCCCATCCAGCTGCTCTTGTCGAGGAACGGTTGACGCTATACCATCCATGCGACCCGACAATCGGGCCGTTGTTCAGTCGTACCAAAGGAGGCTACTGCTCATGGCGATCGGAGTCTATTTCGCACCGGCGGCAATGTCGGCGGACAAATACGACGAATGCATCAGATTGTTGAGAAAAGCGGGCGCCGGCCACCCGCCAGGGCGGAAGTATCATGCGTCGTTCGGCCCGAGCGACAAGCTTATGGTGTTCGACGTTTGGACATCGCAGGCAGCGTTCGACAAGTTCGGGAAGACGCTGACACCCATCCTGGAGCAGCTTGGGATTGACCCCGGGCAGCCCAGCGTGATGCCCCTGCACAAGGTGATCGTGCCAAAGGCGAAGGCCGCGCCACCCAAGTAGCACGCGCAAGGAGGGGCGGGTGACCAAACCCGCTCCATCCCAGTTATGTGGCTGACGCAGCGACGAGGTCGGAGAGCGTGTCGACTATCGGGGATTCGGTCAACAAGGGTGGCTTGATATTCCCTATCGTCCGTGTGCGGCGGAGCGGTTGGCCGTCGTCGGCAATCCCCCCGTGGAGACCGAGGACTGTTTTCACGCGGCGGGAGCCGCCCCGCGTCAGATGTTCCTATTGTTCCTAGGCCCGACACTTCTTTCTGACTCTGACTCTGTCTATATCTACCGACTCCAAATCAGTATTAAGAGAGGAGACATAGGATCACTAGGAACATGGGCGCTGCCGTAGTGAGTTGCTCCCGCTAGCATCCCGGCGCAGAAACTCGCAGACCGAATCGGGCGGTGGGGCATCAAATCTATCAGAGGGCTCGTGAATCTGACGATGTGGGCCGGATCAAGGGTCTTGGCTGAATAGAGATGAAAGCGACGTTTCGGGTCGGCGTCGTCCTGGTCCTGACCGCGCTGGTCCTGGCGAGCGTGTTTCGCTACGGGGAGACCGTCGCCACTCCTGACCAACCCTTCATCGTGCGCACCGATCGATGGACAGGCCGGGCGTCCATTTGGGATGCCGCGACAAAGCAGCGGGTTGAATCGGTAGCCGGCTTTATGGAGGAGCGGAGAAAGGCCGCGGAAAGCGGGGACAGATGCTTCGAGAAGCGTTCGCCGCGAGGAGCCAAGCTGATCGCTGAGGCTTTCGCGACAGCTCACGAACTGCCAGCTCTCCCACGGGGCCATGCGCAGGCCAAATCGGGCGGCCTGGCGTCCAACCACCAAGGAGGTCCGCATGAATTCGATGGCTCGGCTCACGGTCGTGGCGGTTGCCCTCGCGGCCGCAGCGTGTGCGACCCGCTCTCCGGTGCATACCCCCGGGGCCGACGTGACGACTCCGGTGGTGGTCACGGACACGAGGCCCGTCTACACCGAAGACGCGATGGCCGCGAAGCTCCAGGGCTCCGTCCTGCTCGATTGCGTGGTGCTTCCCGACGGCACGGTGGGCGACGTGGAGGTTGTGCGGTCACTGGACGCGGTCTACGGGCTGGACGCGCAGGCTGTACTCGCCGCCAAGCAGTGGACCTTCGAACCCGGTCTCAAGGATGGCGTCCCGGTGCCGGTCCGCGTGGCGGTCGAAATGTCGTTCACGCTCAAGTAGCGCCGGATCGGTCGCCAACCAGGCCATCACCGCTCGCCCGCGAACAGCCCGGACGTGTTTCTTCGCCCGCCGGGCGTCCGGCAGATCCACGGTCATCATGAGCGGGCCTGGGCGAGAACAGGTAGGTATGAGAGCCGTAACCGGTCCGCTGCTCGGCGTTCTCCTGATCGCCGCAGCTGCTGAAGCCCAGCACTTCGACCGCCTCGAACTGAAAGCCATCATCGGCACATC
>CALBET010000766.1 GCA_937888665.1 uncultured Acidobacteriota bacterium | reverse complement strand
GGCCAGCATCTGTCGCAAGACCTGACCGGCAAAGGTCAGAGCAACTCATGAAAATGCTCCGCCATGATCTCGACGCACCACCACGTTGGACGCCGGAGTGCATTTCGTAGCTTCCCGGCTAGATGGCACGTCTTTCTCCCGGTCGACTCGCTGACTAGTGATGCAACGGTTGACCTCACTCGCGTTGGTGGCGTCGGACGAGCTTGTGGGAGCTGCCGCACAGCTGTGTCTTCAGTTGCTGAGTGCTTCTTTTCAGGTGATCTCATCTGCCTGCGTCACAGAGCGGCGCAGCGCTGGGGATACTGGTAGTGCGACACCTTGCACCTCAGGATCACGCTATGCGCGCATTCCCCGACAGCTACGCGCTTATTGTGGATACAGACACGGACGTCCAGCCGCTGCTCCGCCTGAGCCACCTCCTGGCCCCAGCACCTGTTCCCGGCGCCGGCAACAACCGCCTCGGACTCACCTTCATATATGTCGTTGATGCCCCCCTCACAGGGGCGCCATTTGCCGGCCTGCTGAGCCGCGCTGGTGCCGTTTGTAGCCGCTACGCTTCGGACTCCCTTGTGCCAATATCGACACCACGGCGTATTCCTCTGGCCCTGGCCGTGGCCGGCTCTTCATTCGGCGTGAGATCATCGGACACGTCCTCGCGGCGACGCGATGTCCTCCGGGGCGACGGCGTGAGCCTCGAGGTCTGGGAGCTGCTGTTCGAGCGACGTGTCGGTAATCACTGCGCGCTGTTGCGAGTGCTTCGCGTTGAGGCGTCGCCCACTGACGCTTGCCGCGTACTCTCTGGTGGCGGGCACTCTCTGCCCACGGTGCTCGTCACCGTCGAAACAGGCCGCGGCCCAGGCCACAACGCCGCGGAAAGCGAGCTCGAGCGCTTTGTGGCCCATGCGACCGGCCCCATCCCGCGCCTATGGGTTCGTGGCGCGTTGCCCACCCGGCATCACCCGCCTGGGTCGCGGGCTCGCAAGCGTTCCCGCCCGCAGCCAACTCCCCTGTACCCATCGTCCATCGGACATTTCAGTCATTGGGACGTCCACCTGGGCTGTGGCCTGCCTGCAGGGACACCTCTCAACGTCGACCCCTTTGATGCTCAGGTCATCGCATTCTCAGCATGGGACGCTGACAAGGCCCACGAGATTGAGGTCATCGGTGATCAGCGCGGTGGCGACGGCGTGTCCGTGACGACTCGGAACTCGGTTGAGCCGCCCCAGTCGGCGCTCATTGTCGAGCATAGCGACACGGCCGACGAGATTCCGGCTGGGGCTCACTGTGTTCGTATAGTTTGGGCCGAGCTCGCTCGTTCGCAGGGTCTGAGTGTGGCGCGCGTGCCAGTGATGCCGCTTGGGGAGAGCATCACTGTCGCGCGTGCACGGGCTCGTCTCTTGGGACTTCGTCTCGTCGTAGCGCAAGCGCCGAGCTACGAGGATGAGTTCCGGCCGCTTGTTCACGCCCTTCAGGCTCAGCCGTCCGATGTGCACGTGCAGTTGGTCGCGCCGGGATCGCTGGGAATCTACGGATTCGAATCGATGCTTGCCTCTCCTCGGGCGCGCCGGACGGCGACCTGAAGATGGCGGTGTTTGACGCTCACATCGCGCCAATAAACCGAGTGGAAGCGCCAAGTCACCACACAGAACCTCGACTCCACTCACCGCGTCCACGGCGAAACCTGCAACGCTCCGTCAATGTCGCCGAACCCCAGAACACCCAGACAGTGGTCAGTCACAATGGCGACATGGACTCCGGGGTTCCGCCGAGTCGGTTCAACGAGCACCAGCGCTAGTTCGTCTTCAAATGATGGCAGATGCATGACCACCCGTGGCAAGCCGAGGCTGAGCGCGGTGGCTTGCACCCCATGGATAGCCTCTCGCAGCGGCATGGCGGGAAGACGAAGTCCGCGCGGGTATCGTCTACGAGCTTGAAGCTCTTCCCAACAGGCGTGAACGCTTCCCTGGGGACATAGTATCTGGCCTGATTCACCGGCCGCTGTGACGATCAAGGCCGGTCGTCTTTCGTGTGAGTCCTCCGGTCTGCTCAAGCTGACCTCGCCGTCTTCGCCGCGATGCCCGACCGCATTGAGCACGATCTTGATACCCTGGCTCTCAGGCGCGAAACCCGCGACGTGAGCGGTGGAGCGGTCTCTCAACGCATCACCTGGCGATTGAGTCTCGCACCCTAAAGTCGCGTCCCAGTCACGAAAGACGCAAGCCCGCCGGGGGTATAGCGGTGTCGCTCGGGATAACACGCTGGGGGCCCTGCCCGGCTCGCCGCGACGGCCACGATGCGGAAAGTCGCCCTTTATCCACAATCTAGGTAGGTCACAACGAAATCTCGTCAGGATGCGCTCCAAGGCCCCCCACCTCCGCCCGAGTGGCATCGCTGGCACGGTCACAAGCACCTGGGGGGCGACCCGGCCATCGTCCGAGAGTCCCCAGAACATGGCGATAGGGTCGGCGTGCAACAGGAGGACACGAATCAACCGCTTCACGCCGGCGATCCTCCGTTCAAGAAGCATCTCAAGCGCCAGAAACGTGTGCCCGTCGATGAGGTCTTTGGTGGACGACAAGGCAGCCGGCACCACAGACGGCGGAAGGAGGCTCTTTGAGAAGGCCACCTGTTCCATCGACACCAGCTGCGGCGGCGACACCATGGTCAGCGCGCCTGCTTGGTACTGCGAGTTCAACACGGTCATTCGTTCAAGTAGGCCTTGAAAGGGCGCACCGACAGGTGGAGCCTTAGTGAGGTAGACAAAGACGCACGCGTGGCGCTCCTTTGGGTCGTTCGGAATCGGCTGAGGTGTCAGCAGCTGGTTGACCCGCAAGAGCGGCTGCAAATCATCTCCGCTGCCAAAGACGAGACAACAGTTCGAGACATCGGTGACCGACAAGCGCATGTGGGGTGCTCCGCAACGACCGAGGGACGGTCTCTTGTCGTGGAGTCTGGCGAACGGCTGCGACGCCTGCTGTCGCATCGCAAATTGTCGGATACTCGTGGTGCTGGACTGGTTGTGAATGCCGGCGTCGCAACGTCAGGTCCAGTCTCAATCTCCGATCGAGATACTGAGGGGCTGCACTATCAACGTGTCGTTGGCTCACCCAACGACAGCTCGCTCCGCCGCTGTACGCCTCGCACTCGCCGCGATTCTCCACACGCCGGTTCGACGGATGCGCCGGGCGTACACACGTGGGCCTGTGAGCTCGCATCGACTAGATCTCATGGCCGACACAGGATCCGAGCTGGAGCCCCGGGCTGGGGCAAGCCAGATAAATGCACCGGCGCCGTGTCGGTTGGTCAAGGCTGAAGCCACGGCTTGCCAACGAGTTGAGCCCTCGAGATCGCGATGGCCTGCTTGTCCTCTTTGTCTTCCGCGATGTCCATGGCCCAAACGTAGAGCGCATCGCCAAGTCGCCGGCTGGTCCCATGTTCGGCCATGATGTCCGCCGCGCACTCGACGTCTTCCGGGTCGGCGCCGGACGGAATCGCCGCAAGAAGCCGAGTCAACTCGGCCTGCACGTTCTCAAACCGATCAACCGCAAGCCCAGCGATGATCCACTGCGTGAGTCCGCCTTGCTCAGTCGCCAACAGGGCTCCACCGGGAG
>CALBET010000765.1 GCA_937888665.1 uncultured Acidobacteriota bacterium | reverse complement strand
AGGCGCGACGAGGGAGCAGCCAGGCGGGCTGTGACCGAGGAAGCAACGCCGCCAGGCGGGCGCCTCGCCACCCAACATGCGTCACATGCGTCACCTATTCCGTGACGGGCCCTTAGCTGCTGACGCTGTCTATCAGGTGGCGCAGCTCGGCATATTCGTTCGTGTGTCGATACTGGGGAAACTCCTCTATCACGTTGGCTGGTGAGCGGAACAGGAAACCATGATCGGCCTGCGCAAGCATCGCGGTGTCGTTGTACGAGTCCCCTGCCGCGATCACTGTGAAATTCAGTGATTGCAGCGCTGCCACGGAACTGTTTTTGGGCTCTGGTTGGCGCATCGTGAAGCCGCTCACCTCGCCGCCCGCCTCGACAACCAGGTGATGGCAGAAGAGCGTGGGCCAGTTTAGTTGGGCCATCAGCGGACGGGAGAACTCATAAAACGTATCGGACAGAATGACTACCTGATAACGCTCCCGCAGGGCCGTGAGGAATTCGGCCGCGCCTTCGAGCGGAGACATGGTCTGAATGACGGCCTCAATTTCGCGAAGCCCCAGCTTGTGCTGCCGCAACTGATCCAGCCGAAACCGCATCAACTCGTCATAGTCAGCCACGTCACGTGTCGTCTTCTTCAGCGCATCAATGCCAGTGACTTGGGCAAACTGAATCCAAATCTCCGGCACCAAGACACCTTCCAGATCCAGGCACACAACATCCATCAGTAACCACCTCAGTTGATCAGCACGCTGAATTTGTCGCGGGCAAGCGGACTGTGGGCCGACCCGCGACCAAGAGTCGACGGCCTGGCCGGAACACACCACGCAGGGCCGGACTTCGAATTATGGATCGAACATCAGACACACGAATGCACATCGGCACGGGGGGTGCCGAGACCGCGGCCACGCGGGCAGGCCGAGTTTGTTACAACGACTGCGTCCGTCGCACCGCGCTCTCAAGCTCGTCGAGGGTAGCCACCTCACCATGCAGGGGCACGATGGTCTCGACCCGCAGGCCGCGATCTTCGATATTCCGCAGCAGGTTCTCCGCGAAGGGCGACGCGGCCGCCGCCGGTGAGAACGCATCCACCTCGAACAGGATCCGCTCGCGAGGTAGATACGCCATGAGCATCCCGTCACTGTGCGCATCATCGACGATACGGAGGACCTGCAGCGTCCGACGCCCATCCGTGATTTCGTGGGGCGCGCCGCTGGAGACCGTCTCCAGCGTCAGCGGTTGCGCATTGCGGGTCAGTGCATCCTCAACGAGAGAGTGCCGGCGGGCCACCATGTCCTCGAAAAACGGCTGGTTGACCCGATGCGTGACGACGGTCAACCCCTCGGACACCGCCGCCCGGATTCCGGCCGAGTGATCGTAGTGGTGGTGCGTGTTCACCACGTAGCGTAGAGGCTTGTCCGGCCTCAAGGCGCGCGCGCGCTCAATCACCGCCAGCGTCCGGGTCTCACTCTGAGGCGCCTCGACCAGCACGAGGAACTCGTCGAACTCGATCAGTGCGCTGTGGTGCGATTGTCCGGCCAGACGCCAGACGCCGGCGGCGAGCTCGTCAACCTCCACGGTCGCCGTCGCCATCGGCGGCGGAGCCGCGCGCACGTCAGACGGCGCCGACAGGTCACCGACGTCCGCGCCGGGGTCGCTCGTGGTGGTGTAGGTCGAGATCGTGAACCGGTCGAGATTGGTGGTGTATCTGCGTGGCAACGTCAGCCGCGCCTGGGACCCTCCGAGCCCGCCCGTCTCCCGGTAGCCTTCGAAGAGTGTCTCGATCGCGACGTCGCCCAGGTTGGGATGGTACGACGATGAGGTGACCTTGCTGGGCAGCCCGGTATCCCCGCTGACGTGGAGGGTGAACTGGGTGCCGTTGGCGGCCACCACGTCCACCACCCGTTCGGCACCCTCTTCGCGCAGATTGCTTACGGTCGACGTCTCGTCCAACGCCAGCAGCACGATGCCGAGCGGGTTGTGATACATCTCGGCCCAGCGGTCGGCAGCCACCTCGTCAGCCCCCCGCACCATGCGATCACCCTGCTGGTCGTATGCCACGTCGCCATCCAGCCCATAGGTCTGCCTGACGCCGTTGAGAGGACCGCCGGTCAGGAAGGTCGAGGTTCGATCCTGTCCCAGACGCCACCGCTGATTGGCGTAGTCGATCTGGAGCAGATAGTCCGCTACTTCGTAGTAGGGCAGTTCTGAGCGCGGGCGAGTGTTCTGGCCCAGGCGAAAGGTTCGCCCCTCGCCGGTCAGGGTCAGCGCCGTCGTCTGCCGCACCGTGCGGAGACCGCCCATCGCCTCCGCGGCATCCTCAATCAGTTGTAGCTCGGGGGTCGCCGCCCCTCCACAGGCGACGGCGAACAACACAGACGACACGATCAGACAGCGCGGCCATCCCCTCATGAGCCCTCACTCCTTCCAGCCGGTTGATCGAACCACCGTGGGCAGGCACTGGCATGCCCTCCCACGAAACCCCGGTCTCGAAAGCGACGCGACGACGAGAAGTGCTTCCGTAGCGCCTCGGTAGCGTGGCGCGTAATTGTCTGGACGTCGGCGAGGAACCGGCGGACCCGGCACTATCCTCCGGGCATTCTGTCGCAGACTCCGGCCAGGAGCAACCTCGAAAGGCAGCGTGTGTCGGGAAGCTCAGGACGGGGATCGTTTCCGGATGCGGTCACGGTCGGCCCGGACATGTGCAAGAATGCGGGCGGGATGACTATCCCCCTGGGTTACTGGATCGCCTTGCTCACGCCGTTGTGCGGTCTGGTCTACTTGTGGGTCAGGTACCGCGCGCTGAGCGCCACGGCGACCGACCTGTCGGCCAATCTGGGCCGACGAAACACCGAGCTCCGGGAGGCACAGGAGTCCCTGAGCCGGTTGGCCGGTTTCGACTCGGTCACCTCGCTGGCGAACCATAGCGCGTTCCAGGAGTTCCTCCAGGCAGAGTGGCGGCGGTCCCTCCGCGAAGCGTCGTGCATCAGCGTGTTGATGGTCGACATCGACCGTTTCAGCGCGTACAACGACCGGCTGGGGCATCAGACCGGCGACGAGTGCCTGACCAATATCGGCAGCACCGTCAAGAAGATCGTGAGGCGGCCGGGTGACCTCGTGGCGCGGTACGGAGGCGGGGTGTTCGCGGTCGTGATGTCACGGACCGATCAACCGGGCGCGTCCCTGATAGCGCATCGCATCTGTGCCGCGGTCGAGGGGCTGGCGATGGAGCACCCGCAATCGGACATCTCACGCTGCGTCACGGTCAGCGTCGGGGTGGCCACGTCCACGCCGGCCCTCGATTCGAACTGGGAGGAGCTGGAACTGGTAGCCGGAGCGAACCGGGCGCTCATGCAGGCCAAACAGGCGGGCCGGAACCGGATCGCCGCCGTGGAGCCAGAGCCCGAAGACGCCAGCGTCGAATAGCCGGAAACTCCCGCGCAGACGTGGCGCAGGCCTTCAGGCCATCTGCGATCGCACGGCTAAAGCCGTGCGCCACGTCTCAGAGGAAAACCCTAGCAGCCCGTGGTGAAAGTCGCACGTCGCACCGAGACGGGCGATGCGCGCGCCGAACAAGGCGAGAAGAGGGAAAATACCGGCAGTATTTGACCGATGAACAAC
>CALBET010000764.1 GCA_937888665.1 uncultured Acidobacteriota bacterium | reverse complement strand
GCCGTCTGAAATCAGCAGCACCACCGGGGCGTGTCCCATCACCCGGCGCGACCAGTCGACATGAAAACGGTGCAGCGCTTCGCCAATGCGGGTGCCGCCGCCCCAGTCCGCCACATGCCGCGGCAAGCTCGGCACCACGTCGTCCACCCCGCGACGCATGAGCCGCGTCGTCACCCGGGTCAGCGTGGTGGCAAAGAGAAAGGTTTCGACGTGGTCGAAGCCGCCGGCCAGGGTGTGCACGAAATGCAGCAGCATCCGGCTGTAGCGTTCCATCGACCCGCTCACGTCGCACAGCAGCAGCAGCGGTCTGGTCCGGGTCCGGCGCCGGCGGCGGGGCAGCGTGACCAGCTCGCCTCCGAACCGGAGGTTCTGACGCACCGCGCGTCGCATGTCGATGGCATGGCCCTGCCCGGCCTGCCATCGCCGTGTGGTCCGGGTGCCCACTTCCCACCGAAGCGACGCCATCATGGTCCGCGCGTGAGCCACCTCGTCATCGGTGAAGGTGGCGAAGTCCTTGCTGCGCGACACCTGACCGGTGCCGTAGCTCAAGGTGGCGACCTGCTCTATCCGGATGGCCGACTCACCGCGTGATTCGGCGCCGTCGCTCGCGGGTCGGCTGGGTGGGACGCCGCCCTCCGATGGCGGCACCCGCGGCAGGTCGCTGGCGGCGCGCGGGCCCGGTGTGGCCGGGGTGCCGCGGGGCGGCCGCCAGAAGGCGCGGAACGCATAGTCGAACACCGGGAGGTCTTGCGACCGGCGCACCAGCATGGTCTGCAGCGTGTGGTAGAAGTCGGCGCGGCGTCCGACGTCGACATGGGCCAGCGCCTCGGCCACGTCGAGCATCCGCCCGGCCTGGGCGTCGAGTCCGACATCGCGGAGCAGTCGACCGAAGTGCAGCAAGTTGTGGAACAGGCGACCGTTCGGCTCGGCCGGCCGGGTGTTTGTCATCGCGCGTCGGTTATCCGCGGTTGGCGGTGCCGGTGGGCAGCAGGCTGTGCTCGAACAGCGTCTGCGCCTGCTGGCCCCTGATGGCCTGCAGGTCTTCCTGGGTCTTCAGAATCAGTCCCAGCGTCTCGTCGATCGTCTCGCGGTCCAGTTCCTGCCGATCGAGTGCGACCAGCGCCGCAATCCAGTCCAACGTCTCCGAGACGCCGGTCACCTTGTAGAGCTCGGCGGTGCGCAGCTGCTGCACGAAGCGGGTGACCTGCTCGGCCAACCGCGCGGGCGCCTCAGGCACCTTCTGCGTGACGATGCGGTATTCCTTCTCGAAGTCCGGGTAATCGATCCACCAGTAGAGGCAGCGCCGTTTCAGCGCGTCATGCAGTTCGCGGGTCCGATTCGAGGTGATGATCACGATGGGGCGTGTGGTGGCGCGGATGGTCCCCAGCTCGGGAATGGTCACCTGGTAATCGGAGAGCAGTTCAAGCAGGTAGCCCTCGAACTCTTCGTCGGCGCGGTCCAGTTCGTCGATCAGCAGCACTGGCGGTCGGCCCTCGGGGGCCTCGAGCGCGCGAAGCAACGGGCGCTTGATCAGGAAGTCGGGGCCGAACAGATCAGCCGCCAACGTGTCGCGAGCTACCGCGCCGCCCGCTTCGCGCATCCGGATCTCGAGCAGTTGCCGGGCGTAGTTCCATTCGTAGACGGCGTGCGTGACGTCCAGGCCTTCGTAGCACTGCAGCCTGATCAGCTCGGTGTCCAGCGCCAACGCCAGCACCTTTGCGATTTCGGTCTTGCCAACGCCGGCCTCGCCCTCCAGCAGCAGCGGGCGCTGGAGCGTCAAGGCCAGATAGACCGATGTGGCCAGGCCACGGTCAGCCACGTACTGCTGCTGCGCCAGCAGTGTTTGCAGCTCGTCGATCGACGTGGGCAGCGGAAGGTGTGGCACGGGGCTTCGAATTATATCGCTCGGGCTCAGGCCCCGCCTGAGAACCATGGGCGGCGTGTGAGTGCGTCAGCCCAGCGGTGGATCAGTTCGGGTCACGTGCGGTCCTTGGACCACTTTTTCGCGAGGGCGTATTTCTCGTCGACACCGATCAGGTCATTGAACTCGTCGAACGCCATCAGCCGGTCGTCGGAGCCGGCGCTCGTGCCCTGCTCATGCAGCTGCCCGTAGACGGTCGTCAGCGCGTGTGCCGCCGCGTAGAGACCGGTCACCGGATAGAGGACCAGGTCGAATCCCATCTCTACCAACTGCTGGTGCGGCAGTACCGGCGTGCGGCCATGCTCCACCATGTTCGCCACCGTTGGTTTCGGGGCCCGGCGACCGACCTCCGCCAGTTCCTGCCGCGACCCCGGCGCTTCCACGAACGTGGCGTCGGCCCCGGCCGCCCGCGCGGCGTCCACCCGGGTCAGCGCCTCGTCAAGCCCCACGGCCGCCAGTGCGTCGGTCCGCGCGACGATGAAAAAGTCCTGGTCGCCTCGCGCTTCGACGGCGGCACCAATCTTCTCCAGGTACTCCTGCCGGTCGACGACCCGCTTGCCTTCCATGTGTCCGCAGCGCTTCGGCCACTGTTGGTCTTCCAGAAAACAGCCGGCCGCCCCGGCCGCGATCAGCTCGGTGACGGTGCGCACGACGTTCAGGGCGTTCCCGTAGCCGGTGTCGGCGTCCACGATGACCGGGATGTGAACCGCCCGGCAGACCTGCCTCGCCCGGTCGATGATCTCGGTTTGGGTCAGCAGACCCAGGTCAGGCTCGCCGATCAGGGTGGCCGCGACCGCATAGCCGGAGATGAACGCGAGCGGAAACCCGGTCCGCTCGGCGATCTTGGCCGACAACGGGTCGTAGACACCGGGGAAGACGAGCGACCCGTGGGTGTCGATGACGTGTTGCACGCGGGACGGCATCCGGTGGCGGCTCCTGAAGAACTCGGGTTGCGAGCAGCCCGTGGTGAAAGTCACACTGCATTCGACGGGCGCTGCATCCCGCCGATCGGCGTTGTTCATCGGTCACATACTGCCGGTATTTTCCCTCTTCTCGCCTTGTGCTGGCCGCGCGCGTCATTGCCAGGCCAGCGTCTCGGTGCGACGTGCGACTTGCACCACGGGCTGCAGGCAATGGAACGCCGATTATAGCGGGGTGCCGACCGGGTCAGATACGATGGCGAATCGAGTATGAGGGATCGACGCAGGAGGCACCGATGACCGCGACCGGGAACAACGACGCGATTTCCTCCGACATGCCCTACCCTTCGCAGTTTCTGGAGGTGCACGGTTCCAGAATGCACTACGTGGAGGCAGGTGCCGGCGACCCCGTCCTGTTCCTCCACGGGAACCCGACATCGTCGTATCTTTGGCGCAATGTCATGCCGCACCTGGCGTCAGTCGCCCGGTGTATCGCTGTGGATCTCATTGGCATGGGGCGGTCCGACAAGCCGGATCTGGAGTATCGACTCGTCGATCACGTCCGGTACGTCGACGGGTTCATCGAGGCGCTGGGGCTGGAGCGTGTGACGCTGGTCATCCACGACTGGGGCTCAGCGCTGGGGTTTCACTATGCGCGCCGGCACGAGACCAACGTGAAGGGCATCGCCTTCATGGAGGCGGTGGTGCGCCCCCTCACCTGGGACGAGTGGCCAGGGAGCGTCCGCCCCCTGTTTCAGCAGTTCCGCACGCCAGAGGTGGGGTGGGACCTGATCGTCAACCAGCACGTGTTCGTCGAGCGGGTGCTGCCGGGCGCGATCCAGCGAGACCTGACCCCCGAGGAGATGGACACCTACCGCGCCCCGTATCTCGACCCGCCGTCGCGGAAACCACTGTGGCGCTGGCCCAACGAGATCCCCATCGATGGCGAACCGGTCGAGGTCGTCGAGCTCGTGCAGACGTACACCGACTGGCTGACACGCTCGTCCGTGCCCAAGCTGTTGCTCTACGCGCAGCCGGGCGCCATCCTCCGCGCCGACATGGTTGCCTGGTGCCGGGAACACATCCACGCGCTGACCTGCGTCGACATCGGCCCAGGCCTCCATTTCGTGCAGGAAGACCAGCCCCACGCTATTGGCCGCGCGCTGCTGCAGTGGTACCGCGAACTGTAGCAAGGCCCGTCAGGGCCGCCGACCGCGCCAACGCCACGTAGCAAGGCCCTTCAGGGCCGCCCCCGTCGCACCCGAGACGTAGCAAGGCCCTTCAGGGCCGCCGAAGAGGAATTATTGGGAATGGGGTGAGTGACGGGGATTGAACCCGCAACATCCGGAGCCACAGTCCGGCGCTCTACCAATTGAGCTACACCCACCACAACGTGCGCTTTCATTCTATGTGCGGCCGTCGGTTTTCGTCCACCGCGAACCGATCAGCGGCCGCTCACGACGCCGCGCGACGACCGGTGTGGTCCCGGGGTGTCGCCACGGGCGGTCCCAGCCAGCCGCGATAGAATTGAACCCGATGCCGAATTCCCAGTTGGTTCCCGTCGACACGCCACCCGCCACGCTGCCGTCGGTGACCGCCGAGGTCCTCCGGGCCGTGCGCATCGTCGTCGAGACGTATCGACTGTCGACCAAGTCGCGGGACGTGGACGTCAGTCTCAACGGCTTGCTGGATGGGATGGCGCAGTTGGTGCCGTTCGACGCGGCCGGTGTGTACGTGTTGGGGCGGTCGAATCGCCGCGTGGAGCATTGGCGGTGGCGTGGCGACGGGGGACCACCGCCCGGCCGCCGAGACCCGATCGAGAAGAACGGATTGGTAGCGCGGGCGATTGAACGCGGCGTGCCGGTCGTCACCAACTGTTCCGCGGACGAACCCGCCGCGGCCGGTCTGGGGTTCGCGTCGTGCCTGGTCGTGCCGGTCGT
>CALBET010000763.1 GCA_937888665.1 uncultured Acidobacteriota bacterium | reverse complement strand
GGTGCGCGCGCGGGTGACTCGCCGGCTCGCGTCTGGCGTCCGCCGACGTGACGACGGCTATGCCGAGATGCCCCAACCCGTGAGGAGTGTCGCGTTCGACAACGTCCCGTCGTTTGTGTTCCATGCGGGTTTACCGATCGTGGTGGGGGACCGAGCGGTCACGGTCGACGTGGCATACGGGGGAGCCTTCTACGCGGTGGTCGACAGCGAGGCGGTCGGGGTGCCGCTGAGACGCGAGGCGATGCCGGCGCTTCGTCGGCTCGGTTGGGACATTGCCCGCGCGGTGGAGGCTGCGATCCCCGTGCGGCACCCGACGGAAGCGGGACTCCACGGCGTGTATGGGACGGTGTTCACGGGAATGGCCGACCACCAGGTGGCCGATCTCCGCAACGTGACGGTGTTCGCCGACCGCCAGGTGGACCGGTCACCGTGCGGGACCGGGACGGCGGCAGTGATGGCGGTGCTCCACGCGATGGGCCTCCTGGCGGACGACCAGGTGTTCAGCCACGAGAGCATCGTAGGGACACTGTTCCGGGGGCGGGTGCGTGAGCGCACCGTGGTCGGTGGCTACGAGGCTATTGTGCCGGAGATCGAGGGCTCGGCCTGGATCACGGGCGAGCATCTGTTCCTGATCGACGACGAAGACCCGCTGCGCGACGGGTTCTTGCTGTAGCCGCTGCTTCTCCCCCAGTGGGGCTCTTGGGGGCGCGGGGCGCAAGCCCGTCGAGTGGCTTAATCGAGGGCCGAGCGGGCCGAGTACGGAATGCCGCGCAGGTGCTCCGGCCGCGGGCGCACGGTGTCGTCGAACAGGATGCGCCACCGGCCGTCGTCGCCCCGCCTCCAGTACTGGCGCCTGCGGCCCTCGTCATCGGAGAGGGTGTCGCGAGGGTCCTCCTGGAAGGTCACCATCACGGTATCGGGCTCGCCGGGATAGGCGAAGATGCTGAGGTCGGTGATGGCGCCCTGCCGGCACCGCTGGGGTGCGTCGACGCCCTGCTGGTCGAGTGGTCGCGTTTGACCGTCAGCGCCGTCGCTGGTGGCACGAAGGAGAGCGACCGGCTCGCACGCCTCCCGTGTATCCTGGGAGAGCGAACGAACCAGCGCGTCCACTCGCTGGTCGGGCGCGTGGTAGTGGTCGGAGTAGGCCTGGTGGGCAACATGCGCCCAGTCCGACGACCAGGCGGAGATGGCGGCTTCGATTTCGGCGGCCCGCCGCTCGACCTCCTCGGGGGCCTCCCAGCGAACACGCTCCGCAATGACCACCGGCGTCCCCACGCTCTCGATCAGCTCCACGAGGTCGCGCATGTCGGGGTTGGACACCACGAGGCACCCGTCGCTCGCCCGCGGCGGCCGCACCGACGTGCCTCCTGGCACCCCATGGAGCCAGATGCCGTAGCCGGTCCGACCGTGCCGGTCGTCCCAGTCATTGGGATAGGTCACCGGGAGCGCGGCTGGCCCATAGAAGTCCGCCAACTCGGTAGCGGGGAGGCGTCCCACGGTGAAATACACGCCGACCGGGGTCCGCTGGTCTCCCTCGAGACGCTTGGGGGCGCCGTTGCGACCGGTGCTCACGTAGCGGTCCCGCACCAGCTGAAGCCGGCCGTCGGCACGCTCGAACACGTACATGCGCGAGGCTGAGACGTCGACCACGATCGCATGGGTCTGGCCAGGGCCAAGCTTGAGGAGATTTCCAGGAAGGTGCCCTGGCGGCGGGAGGCGGGCGGCGTGGCGCAGCCGCGACCGTGCCTCGTCGTACAGCGCCGTCGGGCGCGCTCCGCGCGCGCCGACGACGTCGCCCAACCCCGCCAGCATCCGATACTTGGCCGAGAGCAGGTCGCCGTACATCAACTGGGCGACCCGCGAGTCGGGGCTACTTTCGACCAGCGCTGCGAGCACGGCGAGGGCGTCGTCGAGTCGCCCGTCCCGCAGATTCGCGAGGGCGGACACGAGTGCCGCCTCGTCGCTCGGGAGCGCCGCGGCGGGGACAGCTTCCGTCGGCGGGACGGCTGGGGGAAGTCCACCCACGCTGCCGGCCACCGTCGTGCCGACACCGAGCACCAACGCCGCGGCCAGGGTGACGGCGCGCGTGCGCAGCCGCTGTCCGTCAAGGAATGGAGTGCTCACGGTATGGACTGCTCACTGGTGATCTTCCACTCGCCGTCGGTCGCACGGAGCGTCAACAACTTGCGCACCTGATCCGAAAAGGTGTCGGACCGGTAATCCTGTATGAATGTCACTCGGGCGTCGCCAGCGGCGCCCGGCTCGATGTCCACATTCCTCAGGGCCACCGCCACGAAGCCTGGGCTCTGGAGACGCGTGCGGCGCAACCGGGCCCACGTGGCCCGCGGGCTCCCGTCCGCGGGCCCGAACCCGCTGGCGTAGAAACCGAGGTAGCGTTCGACGTCCTGACTCGACCAAGCGCGCGCCCAGTCGGTCACTGTGGCCAGAACCGCGGCGCGCGTGTCGTCCGACAGCGACGCCGCAGCGGGCGTCCTTGACGTCGGCACCGCGCTCGTCGTCGTCGTCGTCGGGGTCGGGGTCGGGGGCGACGGCACCGCGCTCGTCGTCACTGGGGCGGCAGACGCGCCCGGGAGACCCCGACCGGGCAACATCTCGTGAATCAGCTCGAGCTTGGCTCTGGCGGCGGTTGTCTGGCCGTCGAGTTCCAACGCCTTGTCATACGCCATCCCCGCCATCTGGGCGTAGATATCCCCCAGATTCTCGTGGGCGGTGGCATAGCTGGGATGAGTACTGATGGCCACCAGCAGGGCGTCGCGGGCTCGCGCGTGGTCGCCCTGCGCCGCGTAGAGCACGGCCAGATTGTTGTGCGGCTCGGGAAGTCCCGGGTGGTCCTGGGTCAGGCGCTCGAACACCCCCAACGCTTCGTTGGTGCGCCCCAACTCGACCATGGCCACACCCTGCAGAAAGCGGGCCTCGGAGTCGTCGGCGGCGGCCTGTCCTGCCGTCTTGAGGAGGTCGAGGGCCTGCTGGTAACGTTCGGCCCTCATCAGGTCCCGCACGTCGTCCAGGTCCTGGCCGGAGACACTGGCGGCCAATCCCCATATGCCGAGGACGAGCCCAGCCACTTGCGCCAACGCGCGCTCTTGCGGCATCCGCAAGAGTATAAGTGGTTTCAGCCGGAGCGGCAACAGTCCAGAGGCCCCGTCACATCCCTGGAAGCCCTCGATGGCCGACCGATACACGCCTGAAGCCTGGACCCCGACACACGTCACCACCCTAGTGCGAGTCCGTCCTTCCGCGGATCCGAGCCGCCCATCAGGATCCCGGTGTCCTGATCGATCAGCACGCCCTGAAATCCGCCGAAACCAAGCCCGTCGATGATGCGGTGTCCCCGGTGGCGGAGGTCGTCCGCCGCGGCGGCGGAGATGCCCCGTTCGAGGCAGATACCGGTCGGGTCGTACCTCGCGCGCGGTGCGTCACCCGCTTCCTGGATGTTCATGCCGAAACAGGTCAGGTTCAACAGGACCTGCAGGTGTCCCTGTGGCTGCATGTCGCCACCCATCACCCCGTAGGCCAGCCAGGGCCGTCGGTTGCGGTACACCATGGCCGGGGCCAGCGTGTGGAGTGGGCGTTTTCGCGGCGCGAGATGATTGGGGTGCGCCGGGTCAGCGGAGAAGAGACTGCCGCGATTGTGCAGCATGATTCCGCTGTTGCCGGCCACGATCCCGGATCCGAAGCCGGCATAGAGGGATTGAATGAGAGACACCAGATTGCCGTCACTGTCGGCCGCCGCCAGATAGACCGTGTCGCCGCTCGAGTCCGCGGGCGGCGCGGGCGTGTCATCTCTAGGTGTGCGCCTGGAGCCGATGCGCTGTCTCATCTCACGGGCATAGTCGAGCGACGTCAGTCGCCGGAGCGTCGCCTCGGGAACCGAGTCCGGGTCGGCTAGATGCGCTTCTCGATCGCCAAAGGCAATGGCCAGCGCTTCGAGCACCAAGTGCAAGTACTCGCCCGAGTTGTGACCGAGACGACAGAGGTCATCTGCCGCCAGGATATTGAGCGCCTCGATGGCGACAAACCCGTGCGTGTTCGGCGGCAACTCGAGCAACTCGATGTCGTCACCACGGTCACCGCTGCTGATCTGGGTTCGGATCGGGTCGACCCAGTCCGACTGGTGGGTGGCCAGATCGCCCTGCGTCAGCCAGCCGCCTCGCCGCTCGATGTCGTACGCCAGAGCGCGTCCGAGCTCGCCCTGATACAGGACCTGCGGTCCGTTCGCGGCGATAGTGTTCAGGCTCGCCGCTAGCGTCGGGTTTGCGAACAACTCGCCAGGCGCCGGCGCTCGGCCTCGGGGCAGGAACACAGCCGCCGCGGCTGGGTCGGCGGCCAGCATCGGTTCGGCGTCGAGCCACTGTCGTGCCACGACCTCGCAGACCGGAAACCCGTCGTGAGCGCAACTGATAGCCGGGGCCAG
>CALBET010000762.1 GCA_937888665.1 uncultured Acidobacteriota bacterium | reverse complement strand
AGGGGGACGCCCCACGCTGACCAGCGCGCGATCCGATCCACAGACCCAGCTCGGGCTCTTTGCCGTTGAGCCCGCCGCGAGCGCCGTCGAGGCGCGCTTGCGCGAGGTCGATCTCGACCGGATGACCCCGCTCGATGCGTTGACGCTGTTGGCGGAGTTAAAGCGGGAGTCCGAGGCGGAGTGAGCCGCGTCGCGGCGCACGTCGGCATCCGCGCTGCTCGCTAGCGCGCCGTCTCGGCAGCCGGCGCGGGTTCCTGAAGCGTCGAGCAGTGGAGCGTGCCCAGGCCAAGGACCAGATCCACCGCGTGGACACCGATGACCTTTCTTGCGGGAAACAGCTCGGCGAGGAGCCCGAGGGCGACTCGGTCAGCCGGGTCATTGAACGTGGGCGCGAGCACGAGGTCATTCGCCACGTAGAAATTCAGATAGCTGGCTGGGAGACGTTGTGCCCCGAACCAGAGCGGTCTGGGCATCGGGAGAGGGACGACCCTCAGCGGCTGA
The DNA here is from genome assembly GCA_937888665.1 of uncultured Acidobacteriota bacterium. Classification (GTDB taxonomy): domain Bacteria; phylum Acidobacteriota; class Vicinamibacteria; order Vicinamibacterales; family UBA8438; genus UBA8438. The sequence continues at coordinate 2,849 of CALBET010000762.1, read as the reverse complement.
CCGTCGATCCGGGCGGCACGGAGTCTGGCCAGGTTGTCGGCGAGCGGATCGTGGTTCACGTCGGCGGTGTCCGATTCGACCGCGGCCACCACCGTCCGTGGACCAACGAAACGAGCGATATCGTCGACATGCCCGTGGGTGTCGTCGCCGGCAATGCCTTGCCCCAGCCAGATGACCGTCGTGATGCCCAGATAATCCCGTAACACACGCTCGGTGCCGGACCGCCCCAGCCCTGGGTTCCGAGTCTGAATCCTGTCGTGAAGCAAGCACTGCTCCGTGGCGAGCGCGGCGCCCGCGCCATTGACATCGATGCTGCCACCTTCGAGCACCACCGGCCGGTCGAGCTCAGCTGCCTGAGGAATGACCCGCGGCAGGCGCCGAGCGGCGGCGATCCGACCCGGCAGCCGGTCGTCGTCGACCCAGTTGTCGTACTTGGCCCACCCGTTGAAGTGCCAGTCGACCAGCGTGACCACCGAGGGGCCGACGGCCGGCGAGGTGTGGACGAACGTCCCGCCAGAGTCCCGGAGCCACGAGCGGTTCGTCGGGAATCGATAGCACTCCACCGCGTTGGCGTCGACACCGGCTCGGATCAGACGGCTCATCGCCCGGCGCTCCTCGGTCTGTGATCGGAAGACGATGGCGACACGCTCGACCGAGGCCAAGTGCCTGATCAGCTCGACGTAGACCCAGTGGACCGCGGCCAGCTTCCCGGGCCAATCGCGGCCGTGGTGCGGCCACGCGATCCAGGTGGCGCGGTGTCGTGCCCACTCGGCGGGCATGACGAGAGGGGGCGCCTTCGCGGGGGGAGCATCTCCCAATCGAGAGAGGCCGTCGGCGCCGTGCGTTCGACCGGTCACGAGCCGGTCCGGTCATTCATCGGGATGATCGGGGGGCGCGAACTGGGACCCTGTCGAGGAGTCGTCCAGCCATCTCGAGGACAGGCCGCCGTAGCTGTCAATGCGCCTGTCCCGCAGAAACGGCCAGCCGCGCCGCTGCCGTTCGATGTCCGCCCGATCGCACGTCGCGACGACGATGTCATCAGCCTCGACCGACCCCTCCGCGAGCACGCGTCCGGCCGGGTCACAGACGAACGACTGCCCCCAGAAGTCGAGACCGCCGTCTGGCGGGCCCTCGTGGCCCACGCGGTTGATCGCGGCGACGAACACGCCGTTCGCGATGGCGTGCCCTCGCTGCATCGTGCGCCACGCGTCGTGCTGGGTGTCACCCTCGGCCGCCCGCTCGCCGTGATGCCAACCAATGGCGCTGGGATACACCAGCAACTCGGCGCCGGCGAGCGAGCTGAGCCGCGCCGCTTCCGGAAACCACTGGTCCCAGCAGATGAGCGGCCCAATCCGCGCGAAACGGGTTTCGAAGACCGGATAGCCGAGGTCACCGGGGGTGAAGTAGAACTTCTCGTAGTAGAGCGGGTCGTCAGGAATATGGGTCTTTCGATAACGTCCGAGCAGCTCGCCGTCGGCGTCCAGGATGGCCACGGTGTTGTGATAGAGACCGGGGCCGCGGCGCTCGAACACTGGCACGACCAGCACGACACCAAGGCGACGCGCGAGCGCTGCATATCGTGTCGTGGTCGGGCCCGGGATCGGTTCGGCCAGGTCGAACTGGCTCACGTCCTCGCGCTGACAGAAGTAGCGCGACGCAAACAGTTCCTGGAGACAGATCACCTGTGCGCCCCGCGCGGCGGCGCGTTCGATGAGGGTCGCGGCTTTGTCGAGGTTTGACGAGACCTGCTCGGCACAGGTCATCTGGATGAGACCGACCGTGAACCGATCTCCAGGCGCTGCAGCGTCGGACATGTGACTGCGGTCGTCTGAACCCGCCGTTACGCCAGAGCCTGCAGCGCCTCGAGCTCGCGCTCGGCGTTGGCGGAGTACAGGGACTGGGGGAACTCCTCAAGCACGCGCTGGAACGTGGCGCGGGCCTCATCCGACCGGCCCGCCAGACCATACGCCTGCCCGAGCCGCATCAGCACGCCATCGATCGGAAGATATTCCGCCGCCTCGAGACCGGACGACTCTTCGAGCAGCGTGATCGCGGCGTCGTAACTGCCCCGCGCCAACTCCACATCCGCCAGGCCAAGGGTCGCCATGCGGGTGTAGACGCCGGAGCCGTCCGCATCGATGACCTGGAGGTACTGATCCGCGGATTCGTCGTAGCGGCCCAGGGCTGCGAGGCCCGTGGCTGCGCGATAGCGAGCCGTGATGCCAGCTGGTGTCCCGGGATAGGCGTCAGCCGCTTCGAGCAGCTTGGGTAGCGCCTCGGTCATCTTGGCGGCGAGGGTTGGATAGGTACCGGGTGGTTGCACGAATGGAGCCGGTGGCGTGGTCACCGGCGACGCGACCGGCTCCCCGTCGGCACCGACCGCCTCGGGGGATGCAGGGACCGGCGCCGTTGGCGGCGGCGGCGGCACGACCGGCGCGTCCGCCACCACAAGGGCGCTGGCCAGGAGTGACCCGGCCTGTGATGTGGCGCGGTGTGCCCACCACGAGTAGCCCCCGAAGAGGATTAACGCCACGACGCCCAGCGCGAGGCCGATGCCCAGCGCCGGACCGGCACCCTGGAGCTGATCGCGGAGCCTCGCGATAGCCACCGCAAACGCGTTTTCCTTTAGATGATGCCGCTCGCTCCGCTTCATGAATCCCCTCTAGCGTTCTCTGTTCCTCGATCCGACAGACAGCATCAGTGTACCAGAAGACGGCCGCTACGGCGGCGCCGTCCTGAGCGCACGACGGTGAGGTCTTCGAGGGTTCGCTGCATCCCGCCGATCTGCGTTGTGCATCGGTCAAATACTGCCGGTATTTTCCCTCTTCTCGCCTTGTACTGGGCGAGCG
>CALBET010000761.1 GCA_937888665.1 uncultured Acidobacteriota bacterium | reverse complement strand
CGACCGGTCCAGCGCCGCTCTCGGTGCGACGCGCGACTTCTACCACGGGCTGTTAGGGGAACAGCCCTCGTAGCAGCTTCGCCTCCGCCACGCGCCCGATGCCCTCGATCAGCGCGGCGGTGCGCATATCGAGCTGATCGCGCTGGCTGCGGAGCAGCGTGCGGCGAAACGCGGCGCCCATGATCTTGTGCAGACGGTCGTTGATTTCCTCCAGGGACCAGCTGAAGTTCTGCGTGTCCTGCACCCACTCGAAGTACGACACGGTGACGCCGCCTGCGTTGCCAAGGATATCGGGCAGGACGAACACACCCTGGTCCTGGAGAATCTGGTCGGCCTCCAGCGAGGTCGGGCCATTGGCGCCTTCGGCCAGCAGCCGGCATTTGATGTTGGCGGCGTTTCGCGACGTGATCTGGTTCTGCAGGGCGCAGGGCGCCAGAATGTCGCACGGAATCTCCAGCAACTCCGTGTTGGAGACCTCTTCGGCGCCGCCGTAGCCCTTCAACACGCCGTGCTCGGCCACGTGGTCTCTCAGCGAGGTGAACTCCAGGCCCATGGGGTTGTACAACCCGGTCGACACATCACTCACCGCGACGATCTTGACGCCGTGCTCAGTCAGGAATCGCACCGTGTTGTGGCCGACGTTGCCGAAGCCCTGCACGACGGCGGTTGACTTCCCGAGGTCCATCCCCAGATGGCTCGCCGCCTCGCAGACCAGATACACGAGGCCACGTCCGGTTGCCTCCTCGCGTCCGTGGGAACCGCCCAGCACAACCGGCTTGCCAGTCACGATCTCCGGCACCGCGTACCCGACCTGCTGGCTGTAGGTGTCCATGATCCAGGCCATCGTCTGGGCGTCGGTTCCCATGTCAGGCGCGGGAATGTCCCGATCCGGTCCGATCATGCTGATGATTTCCATCGTGAACCGGCGTGTGAGCCGCTGCAACTCGGGGCGGGACAGTTGCTTCGGGTCGATCCGAACCCCTCCCTTGGCGCCACCGAACGGGAGCTGCATCAATGCGCATTTCCACGTCATCCACATGGCCAGCGCTGAGACTTCCCCCAGATTCACGTCTTCGTGATAGCGGATCCCGCCCTTCGTGGGGCCCATCGTGAGCACGTGCTGCACGCGGTAGCCGAAGACCGTTTCCACTTCGGAGTATTCGTCACGACGACACGGGAAGCTGACGGTGAGCGACCGTTGTGGAAACAGCAGGCGGTCGCGGATGTTCTCGTCGAGATCCATGATCCGGGCCGCCCGTAGGAACTGCTCCTGGGCCAACCGGAACATGGGCGAATCCCATTCCGTCTTGCCCTCGAGACGTTGGTCGAACGGCTGAATGTGTGATGGCATCGTGTAAATGTAGCGGTAATTACCCTTTTCGGCGTAGGTTGCTCAACTCGTCAGATGATCACCCGCACCCCGCCAAGCTCGGCCAGCCCGAACATTAAGTGTCCGGAAGGCGAACCGATGAACATGAAGTTTTTCGGGATCTTCCATTGCCGGGACAGCGCATCGATGAGCGGTGGCCCGAACGTCCCGGTCCAGACGACGAGTTCCATGTCGATTTCGGGATAGGCCTCGTCCAGGAACCTGATGTCCGTGGCCAGACGCGCGGGCACCTCCGATGGATCCGACACCACCGCGACGATCTTGATCCGGTTCGCGTGCTCGTTCCGACGGACGTAGAGCATGGCGTTGTTGAGATGTGCGATGTTGTCGCCACGCGTGAAGAACACGACCTGCTGGGCGGCGATGTCATCAATCTTGCGACGGATCCCCTCCAGCACGGCAGCCATCTTGCCGTCGAAATAGGTCAGTACGGCTCGGACCACGAACAGGGCGGCCTTGAGCAGGGCCACCCGGTTCAGCATGATGGCCACCAACAGCAGGGTTGGGATGAAATACTCGAGAAACACCGCGACGTAGGAGGGATTGAGCAAAGCGTTGCCGACGAGTCCCGTGAGGACGGCGGCTATCGCCACGATGACGCCCAGCCAGGAGGCATGCGTGGTCCGTGGCAATCCGGCTCGCTTGACTTTCAGCAGGATGTTGCCAACGCCGAAGAGTACCATCACCCCCAGAAAGGAGATGGTGTAGACGCCCGCGAGCGCTTGGAGATCTCCGCCGGTGATGAAGAGCACGGACACGGCCAAGAGGAAGAATGCGATCAGGATGCGGTACGTAACGCCCCGCCGGTTGGTGGCCAACAGAGACTGAGGAAGACAACGGTCGAGCGCCATCCGTCGCACCAGCCCGTTGACACCGATGAAGCTGGTCAGCACGGCGCCGCTCAGCACCATGACCGCGTCGACCGAAATCCAGAACGACACCCCGGCCCCGCCGACGACGTCTCCAAGGTGCGCCAGCAACGCCTCCTGATGCGGTCCGACATCTCCGATCGGGATGACCGCGAGTGCCAGCAGGGCCATCCCCGGGTTGAAGACGGTCACCGCAATCCACATGTTCCGCAAGGTCTTCGGGAACACTCCCTCTGCCTGCTCCTCGACAAAGTTGGATGAGCTTTCAAAGCCCGAAATGCCGAGGAGCGCCGCGGCGAAGCCGAAGAACAACGCCGCGCCGAGGCCATTCTGGGGCGGCGTCGCGATATTGGCGGTCAAGACCGTCACCCCGTTTATCGCCACGTAGATGCCGCCGACGACCAGGAGCAGCGCCAGGCTGCCGATGTGGGTAACGAAGATGCCGATGGCGACGCGCGCCGAGTCGCTGATGCCCATGATGGTCAGGCCCATGAACACCGCCAGCAACAGGACGGTCGCCTCCATGACCGGCAGCCCCGACCAGATCCGGGCGGCGTAGTGCATGGCTTCGTTGGCCGAGATCACGGCCGTGGCCATATACGAGAGGATCGTCAAGCAGGCCGCGATGGAGGCGCGAAACTTGCTGGTCGTGTTCAGCAGCGCGTTGTAGGCGCCGCCGTTGAGGGGCAGCGCGCCCACGACCTCGGCATAGATCGTCCGGAACAGAAACAACACCCCCGCGACGAGCAGCAGCACGACCGGGGCGAGCGCGCCCGCGTACAAGATGGCGAGCGCCGACACGTAGAGGCACGACGACGTGATGTCGTTACCACTGATCGCGGTCGCGGCCAGTTCGCCGAGGCCACCACTCTTGTGCTCCGTCACGTGGACGCGCGAGCCGTCGGTCACGATGGCTTCACGGCCCGCTGGCGAAGCACCAGAGTGGCGACGACAAACCCGGCGAGAAATCCGAGGCCTGTCGCCATCGACAGCAGGACGATTCGCGACATGGTCAACGTCCAGAGCAGCACTCTGAACTCGACGACCTCGGTGTTCTGGGCTACGAGGGTGATGGCCGCAGCCAGGGCGACAACGAGCAACACCAGGGTGGGCGTCCGTGTCAGCCCCGGTCTGGAGAACCACCCCCGTGGTGGTGGCACGCTATCGGCCATGGGCGCTTATCGTCCCCCCTGCAGTGTCTTGATCCAGTCCTCGACGGCGCGGCCCGCTGACTCACGGGCGCCCAGTCCGAACGCGATCGCCGCCGCGATGCCAATAGCACCCAGCAGGATACCGAACGCGAGAACGATGATGTCGCTCGCCACCTGCATCTGCTGCAGGGCCATCGTGCCGGCAAGAACGACGATGGAGCCGCGTGCCACCGCACCCAGCAGGGCGGCCTGCGCGGCCCCACTCGCGCCGATGGCGTCCGCCGCCAGGCGCGCCAGGTACAGGCCAACCCCCAGCATGAGGAGGCCCAGCAAGACGTCTCCACCGAACACCACGAAATCTGCGATCAAGCCCGCGAGTGTGACGAAACCAAGCAGCCCGGCCGCTTCAATCGAGGCCAGCAACAGGATGGCCACCACGAGCAGCGTCCCCGCCAGCGCCGATGGGGCGCGGGCAGGTGCCACCTGGGTGATGCCAAAGTGCGCCAGCACGTTGTCGAAGCCGACCGCGGCGAGGACCCGCGTGAGGAGACCGGACAGGACCCGGGCGACCACATACGCCACCGTCAACAGCAGCGCCGCGGCGAACAGTGACGGCACCACGCCCAGCAGCTCGGTCAGCATCGCCGTCGCCGGACCGGTGATCACATCGAGCGACAGGGCATCCAGCGCCGACATGACGACCGGAATGATCACCAGGACGTAGACGATGAGCCCTACCACGTCGGACACGCGTGACGCGCCGAGAACACGACCGAGCCCCACGTTGTCGCTGAGACGGTCGGCGCCGACCGCCGCCAGGAGGTTCCCGACGACCCGCTGGCAGAGCCGCGCGACCAACCAGCCGGCGAAGACAATGAGCGCGGCGCCGAAGACGTTGGGGAGGAATCCGAGCACGCGGTCCATGAGCCCCTGGACCGGTTCCAGCAGCCCTTCGATCGCCAGCACCCCGAGCACCGCGGGCAGAAAGAGGACGAGGACCAGCCAGTAGACCCCGTCACCGATCGTCTTGGTCAGCGGAAGATCGTCGTCGGCGTCGCCACCCAGGCGACTGTCGATCTTCGCGGCCTTGGCCGCGAGAGTCAGTGCCCGTCGAAGCGCCGACGCCAGCACCACGGCCAGGAGCAACAGGATGCCGGCGGCAAACAGACGCGGAATGAAGGCGGTGATCGTCTGCAGAAGCGCGTTCAACGGTTCGGTGATCGCGGTCAACTGGAGCGTCTGGAAGAACGCGACCAGGACGAAGATCATGATCAGATAGAAGACCACCTTCGCCACATAGCGTTCCACCGGCACCGACTCGGCGGCCGCATCGCCGACGAGCCATTGCGCCATCCGATTGTCGAGGGAAGTCCGCTTTAGGACACCTCGCACCGCAGCGCTCGCGACCAGCGCGACCACCCAACCGAGCACCAGAATCACCAACGCGCCGAGCAGGTTCAACACGTAGCCACCCACGACCGGCGTTAACTCATCGAGTAAGGGCTGGAGAAAGTTCTGCATCAATGTCCTCTCCGCTTTCAAGGATGGCGCCACCGACGGCCAGGTGAACGCGACGGCGCCGTTCAAGACCATAGACGACGCCGCGCACTTTCGAGTCACAATGCCACGTGCGAGCGACCACCTGGGTCCGCCCGCGGGTCCGGACGTGACTTTTCGGCATCGACATCGTCGAACCGTGTATAGAGGCAGTGGAAGGTAACTGTGGCAAAGGTGAGCAGACCGTCGGCACGAGAGGAACGTCCGTCTCTATGGCGCTGCTCTGTGGCGCGCACGTCACTCGTGGGGGTGCTGGCGGTGGTCGTGATCGGCTGCGGCCCTCCTCGAGTCATGACCCACCAAATCGCCGATGCGCAGTTGCGGGCGAAGGTCAAGACCGCGTTGGTCAACGACCCCGTGATCGGAACGTTGCCGATCGACGTCCGGGTGGCCGGTCCCGTCGTGACGCTCCAAGGGATGGTTCGCTCGGCGGCCGACGTCGACCGCGCACTCGCGTTGGCCGACGAGGTCGACGGGGTGGCCCACGTGGAGTCGGCGTTGGAGATTGGAGAGCCCGAGCTGGCACCTCAAACTCGCGGATCGCCTGGGCTTCCGGCGTTGGCGCCGCGTCCGGATCAGGGGCCGGTGCGCCTGTTCGGCGTCGGCGCATCGCAGAGCCTGGCTCGTCCGTCTGGCGACGCCTTGGGCCCTGGCGCGAGCGTCGGGCCCATGGTGCGACTGCGGCCGCGCCAGGGCATCGGGCCCACGGTGGGCTTCAGCTGGAGCCAGACCCAACTCCGCGCCCCGTCTGGACCATCGCCGCTGGCCGCGGTGCGGATCCGTCCGCTCATGGCCGGCATCGAGTACGGTCTGGTGCGGGGCCGGCTGGCCGGGGGGGTGTCACTGGTCGGTGGGTACGCGTTCAACAGCCTTGACGTTGACACGACGCGAGCCGGACCCGGCCGAGCCATTGCGGTCAGCAATAGTTTCGCCTGGCGCCCCGCCGTATCCGTCTGGTACGACATCGCGCCCAGGGTGGGGCTCAACCTGTTCGTCGGCCATCTGTTCACGCGTCCCACGGTGACCCTGGCCAGCGACGCGACGGTGGTCACGAGCCGGCTGAACGCCAATATGGCCATCATCAGCATCGGTGCGGCCTACTGGGTCTTCTAGTGGTCCTGGCCCAGAACCGATACGACGACGCTGGGCCGCCATCACGACACGGAGGTTGTCCTGTCCGCCCGCTTCCATAGGTCCATTGTGATCCCCGTGGCCCGCATGGGCGATGCGATCGTCTTCGGGGCACGGGCCATCCGCGAGGCGTTCCGGCCACCGTTCGAACTCAAGGAAACGGCGCGGCAGCTGTACGAGGTGGGCTGGCTGTCGGTGCCGCTCATCGCCGCCGCCGGATTCGCCGTCGGCATCGTGTTGTCGATGCACACGCGGGCATCGCTCGAACGGTTCGGCGCCGAGGCGTTGATTCCGGCCGCGCTGGCGCTCGCCCTGATTCGTGAGACCGGTCCGCTCGTCACCGGTCTCCTCGTGGCCGGCCGTGTCGGCGCCGGCGTCGGCGCCGAGCTCGGGGCGATGCAGGTCACCGAGCAGATCGACGCGCTCGAGGCGACCGCGGTGGACTCGTTCAAGTTCCTCGTCGTCACCCGGATGGTCGCCTGCGTGATCGCGATGCCAATCCTGACCGCGGTCATGAACTTCACCGGTATCGTCGGTGGGTGGGTCGCCGAGGTGGCCATCTCGGGCATGCAGTTTGGTCCGTATTTCCGCGCGGCCTTCTCGTTGATCGCGTTTACAGACTACGTGCCGAGCACCCTGAAGACGATGGTCTTCGGGTTCATCATCGCGATCACGGCGTCGTATCTCGGCGTGCATACGCGAGGGGGCAC
>CALBET010000760.1 GCA_937888665.1 uncultured Acidobacteriota bacterium | reverse complement strand
ATCCAGCGGAGGGGCGCCTCTTTCAAGACAGGAACATTCGATGACTGGCAGGACTATGCGACTTACCGTCACCGGCGCGCTGGTGGCAGCCACGCTCGTCTGGGCGAGTTCCGCCCAAGGGCAGGGCGGAGCCCCAGACGGCGAGTGGAAGTTCTACGCTGGAGACGGCGGGCACACCCAGTACACGGCGCTGGATCAGATCGACCGCGACAACGCCGGCGAGTTGCAGGTGGCCTGGCGCTGGCAGGCGGAGAACTCCGCCGAGGGTCCGTTCTACAACTTCGAGTCGACGCCGATCATGGTCGGCGGCGTGCTCTACACCTCCACCGGGGCGAGCGAGGTGGCGGCGGTGAACGCCGCGACCGGAGAGACGCTGTGGCTTTTCACGCCCGCGCCGAAGGTTGGCGCCGAGGCGGACCCCGCGCGTCGGCCACAGGGGTCTGGGCGCGGGGTGGCGTACTGGACCGACGGCGACCAGGAGACCATCTTTCACAACGTGAGCGATGGGCGGCTGCTCGCGCTCGACGCGACGACCGGCCTGCCCCGCGCCGGCTTCGGTGATGGCGGCTATGTCGACTTGTCCCGGGACATCGACCGGCCCGGCGCCGAGGTGCGCTGTATTTCCACCCCGATCGTGTCCAACGACGTCGTCGTCGCCCAGGTCGTGCCGGCGAGGGAGAGCGGCTATGAGGCCACGCCCGGTCACATTCGAGGGTATGACCCGAGAACCGGCGAACAGCTCTGGATCTTCCACGTGGTACCCCAGGGCGATGATTTCGGCGTCGAGAGCTGGGAGAACGAGTCGTGGCGCTACACGGGTCACGCCGGCGTCTGGACGCAACTGACAGTGGACGAGGAGCTGGGTTATCTGTATCTGCCGACGGAGGTTGCCACCAACGACTGGTACGGGGGCCATCGACCGGGTGACAACCTGTTCGCCGAGAGCGTCGTGTGTCTCGACATCCGCACCGGCGAACGCGTGTGGCATTACCAGCTCATCCACCACGGGGTCTGGGACTACGACAATCCGTCTCCGCCGACCCTGGTCGACGTGACCCACGACGGACGCCGCATCAAGGCGGTGGCCATGGTGACCAAGCAGGGCTATACCTACGTGTTCGACCGTGAAGACGGGACTCCGCTCTGGCCCATCATCGAGATGCCGGTGCCACAGTCGGATGTGCCGGGCGAACAGTTGTCGGCGACCCAGCCGATTCCGTCGAGGCCGGCCCCGTTCGACCGGCAGGGGTTCACTGTGGACGACCTGATCGACTTCACCCCGGAGATTCGAGCGGAGGCGATGGAGATCGCGGCGAACTACCGCATGGGCCCCCTCTACTCGCCGCCGTCGCTGATCAACGATCCGAGTGGGACGAAGGGCACGTTGGTGCTGCCCGGTTGGGGTGGCGGCTCCAGCTGGCCGGGCGCCGCCGTCGATGCGGAGGAGGGGATCCTGTTCGTGCCGTCGCTGACGGTGCCGGTCGTCGTCTCGCTGGCCCCCGGAGACCCCGGCGGGACCAATCCTGATTACATGCGGGTGGGACCGATTTATCCCCCAGGGCCGCGCGGGCTGCCGCTGGTCAAGCCACCCTGGGGGCGTATCACGGCGATCGACCTCAATACCGGCGACCACCTCTGGATGCGGCCGCTGGGCGGCGCACCACGAGAGGTTCGCGAACATCCAGACCTGCAGGGGCTCGGGCTGGACTTCTCCACCATGGGACAGAACGGCCGTCCGGGGGCGCTGGTCACCAAGACGCTCCTGTTCATGGGTGAGGGTGGTGGCGTGCGAGGCGGCGTCGCCTCCCTCTTTGGGGCGGGCGGTCCGACGTTCCGCGCCTACGACAAGCGCACGGGCGAGGTGGTGGCGGAGATCATTCTTCCGGCCAATCCGACCGCTCCTCCGATGTCGTACATGCTGAACGGCAAGCAGTACATCTGTGTCGCGGCGGCGACGCTCGAGAGCCCGGCAGAGCTGATCGCCATCGCACTGCCGTGATGCCACAGACGCGCGACTGTCCACGAGGCCTACAGTGACAGACCAACCCAAGGACCACTACCAGAGCATCGTCCTGTCCGGGACGGACGCCGAGCTGCCACCCTGGTTCACCAACGACTACAAGAAGTACAGCCACTTCAAGGAGATGTCCGGTGGGGGCAACGGCATCTTGCTCGCGTGCAAGGACAACAACCTGGGGCGGACGGTGGCGCTCAAGAAGCTGCGGCCCGGCCTGGCTGACAGTGTCCGTGACCGACAGCGATTGTTGCGAGAGGCTCGGGTGACGGCGCAGCTACAGCATCCTGCGACCGTGCCGGTCTACGAGATCGGCAAGGACGACCAGGGCCAGATCTACTTCGCCATGAAGAAAATCGAAGGCGAAGACCTGTTCAAGATCCTGAGTCGTATTGCCCGCGGGGACGAGTCAACCACCCAGGCGTACTCGCTCGACCGACTGCTGGGTATTTTGATGCAGGCCAGCCACGCGCTGGCCTATGCCCACACCCACGGCGTGATTCATCGCGACGTCAAGCCCGAGAACATCCTCGTCGGGTTTTTCGGCGAGGTGTATCTGATGGACTGGGGCGTCGCGAAGATCTGGGGACGCCCCAACGACGGCGCCGCTGACGATGAGGTGACCGATGCCGAATTGCGAGAACGGCTCACGGCGGCAGGGTCACGCCCCGGCACGCCGCTCTACATGTCGCCTGAACAGGTGTACGGCAACAGGACCATCGACGAGCGTACGGACGTCTTCAGCATGGGCGTCGTGCTGTACGAAGTGTTGGCCCTGCGAGAACCCTTCAGGGGGCGCACAATCCAGGAAACGTTTCACAACATCTGCACCATGTCACCACCGCCGCCAAGCGAGGTATCCAAACACTTGACCGTCCCGCCACGTCTGGACGAGATCTGTCTGAGAGCGATGCACAAGGAGCCGCGTGGTCGCTACTCGAACATCATGGACATGGTGGGCGAGATTCGTCAGTTCCGCGAGCAGACCGTGTAGGGCGCGACGGATTCCTGAAAGACCGGACTGTGGCGTTGCCCACGCGGAGCTAGAGTTCGGCCCGCATCCAGGCGGTTGCCAGACTGTCGGCGTACTCGTTCCAGCGGTTACCGGAGTGGGCGGCGATCCAGACCAGCGTGCACGTCGGGTGCGCCCGGTAGAGGGCCAGGAGTTCCTGCACGAGCTCCAGGTTCTTGATCGGGCCGGTCTTCTTCTTCCAGCCCTTTCGCTCCCAGCCGGGGGCCCACTTCGTGATCGTGTCGACACAGAGTCGGCTGTCGGTCCGAACCTCGGCGACCGCGTCATGCGGCAACATCTGGAACGCCTCGATCAGGGCCCGCAGTTCCATGCGGTTGTTGGTCGTGTCCGGATCGTGGCCGTGCCGCTGCGCCTGAATCGCGCCGTCTTCGACCCAGACCGCGCCCCAGCCGCCTGGACCTGGATTCGGCACGGCACTCCCATCGGTGAACACGCCGGAACCGGGACCGTCGTCGTATTTCCCGAGCACCTGGGCCACCGTCAGGTTTTCCTCGCGTAACGCCCGGCCACGGTCGGCTCCGCCGCCCCCAGGGCCTCGTGCCGCCCGAGCCGAGTTCGCCTGCTTTTTTGGGGAATGTTCGCGACAGTATTTGGGTTGCCAGCCGGGGTACTTGTCGACCGCCGCCTGGGGAACATCGAAGACGGCGCCACAGATCGTGCACTCGAAACTAGGCATGCTCGACGTCAGGAGACGACACTCACTCCGCGTTCAATTCCAGGGCCGCGCGTGCGACATCCGCATCTTGGATGGTCTTCCGGCGATCGGCCACGGCGAGTTCGCCGGCGGCTCGTCCAAGCCGCCGGATGTAGTTGTCGACCTGGGTGCTGGCTGACGCCAGCGCCGACCCGCTGATGCGACAGCCCCCGGAGGCTTCGGTGAGCAGTCGTTTCACCGGGGCACTCGGTACTTCTGACATGGTCAAACCTCCTTGTGTTCACACGGTCTCGACTGATGGTAGTCCAGCGCGTGCGCGGATGATCGGAAGTTCGTCCGCGACTCGCTCCTCGGGTACACTGATTTCCCGGAACCGGTCATGATAGACAACCGGCGTCCTTGACGAGCACACGACAAGAAAACTGGTCTGGTACGCATGGCAGACAGAATCGGCATCACGGATCTTCAAGGTCGCGCCATCGTCGCGCTGGTGTCGGGCGGGCTCGACAGCGTCACGTTTACACGATGGGCTCGCGACCACGGCGTCACGGTGCATTGCTGCACCGCCGACCTCGGGCAGCCAGATGAAGAGGACATCGGCGACATCGAAACCCGGATGAGGTTGGCCGGCGCGGAGACATTCACGTTGGTGGATGGCCGTCAGGCGCTGGCGGAGGCCGGTCTACTGCTGCTGATCTGCGGTGGCAGCTATGAGGGCGGCTACCTCAACACCACCGGTATTGCCCGAGCGGTCACGACGCAAAAGGCGCTGCCGGTCCTCGCTGCCCACGGTGTGGACGTGTTGTCTCACGGTGCGACCGGCCGTGGCAACGATCAGACCCGTTTCCAGTTGTACGCGAACATGCTCGACCCGACCATCAAGGTGTACGCGCCGTGGCGGGACCCGGCGTTTCTGACGCAGTTCCCCGGCCGGTCGGAAATGATCGACTACTGCGAGTCCCAGGGCCTGCCGGTTCGGGCCACCCGCGACAAACCGTACAGCACCGACGCGAACCTGCTGGGGCTCACCCATGAAGCTGGCAAACTCGAGCAGCTGGATGTTGGTCCCCGTTTCATCACGCCCCAGTTTGGGGTGCATCCGCAGGACGCCCCCGATAGCACCGTCAGGCTTGCGATCCGGTTCGAACACGGGATTCCGGTACAGGTGAACGGCCAGGCACTCGAACTGGTGCCGTTGTTCGACTCACTGAACCAGGTTGCCGGTGCACACGGGGTGGGCATCGGGATTCACGCTGTCGAAAACCGGTACGTCGGCATCAAATCCCGCGGGGTGTATGAGCAACCGGGGATGCAGCTCTTGCACACCGCCTACGAGTACATCTATCAGCTCATCCTCGACCGGCGGTCGCTCGAGCTGTACAAGTTCCTCGCCAACATGGTCGGCCGCCAGATCTACGAGGCGGCCTGGTTCCACCCGAGCACGGCGGCAGCCATTCGCGCCATTCGCTCGTATTCAGACACGATTCGCGGGGAGTTGACCGTCGACCTCTACAAAGGGCACGTCGATTTCGTGAAAGCGGACTTCGAGTCGATTCTGTACTCGCCCGACGACGCCTCCATGGAGGGGGTCGGCACGTTCGACCACGGAGATGCCGAGGGCCTGCTCGGCGTGCTCGGTGTGTCGGCCAGGGGCCTGCACGCGGCGAATCAGATCAGGCTCGACGACTTCACACTGTAGGGTCGCTGGCGCGAGCCGCCGATGCCGGTCCAGGAACGTTTCGGTCAGCATTTCCACTGCCGACCATTGCCGACCATTGAAGCGACGCTGCCGCAGGCCGAGCGCGCGTTGCGTCACGTCTCTAGGACAGCCTGGACGTCGGCACGATCGGCAGCAGCGATGAGCTAGCCAACAGGGTGCTCATCTCTGTTCCTCCGCTTGTCGCGCTTTTTGCGCTTCTTTTGTTTCTTCCGTTCCTTTGGCGTCTTCGGCCCGCTGCCGGCTCCGGCCTGGGCGGCCAACTGGGCGATCTGTGTCGCGGAGAGCACGTTTTCGTCCACCATGCCTGCGAGAAACTGCTCCACCGATCCCGAACAGAAGCGATCGATGATATGCCGCACGCTCGTGGCGGCGATTCGTTGCGGCGATAACCGCGCTTCGTAGACGAAGGTTTTCTCTTCCACGCGATGATGCAGATACCCGTGCGCCTCCAGACGCCGAAGCATGGTGCGGACGCTCGAATCCTTGAGCGGGTGGGCGGGGTGTAACGCCATGCGTACGGCGTCGGCGGTGCTCGGACCTTTCGACCAGATCAACTCCAGGATGGCTGCCTGTAGTTCGGTGAGTATCGTGTTACCTGAAGTCACGTTACGATATGTAACATATTGGCTGAGCCAGCGACAACCCCTGGGCGCGGGCTTCCACCACGGGCTGCCGGGATGGTCGTTCTGGCGTGGGGAGGCTGATCTGGCGCGCACCCGGTATCCTATGGTGGGCAGTCGCGGGGATACGCGCGTGTTCACCTCTTTCTACGACCGAACCGGACACCGACCATGCAGGACCTGACCCACGGCTCCATTCCTCGCCACATTCTGAAACTGTCCGGTCCCATCGCCATCGGCATGGTGTTTCAGACGCTGTATTACCTGGTCGACCTGTATTTCGTCGGCCAGCTCGGCGACACCGCCATTGCCGGTCTCAGCACCGCCGGGAACCTGCAGTTCCTCATCATGGCGGTCACCCAGATCATGGGTGTGGGGACAATGGCGCTGATCGCACAGGCCAGTGGACGCAAGGACCGCGGCGACGCGAACCTCATCTTCAACCAGAGCCTGAGCCTCGCGGCGCTGGGCGGCGGAGCCACGCTGGGGCTGGGATACGGGCTGGCGCGGCGCTACATGGACACGCTGGGTGCCGACGCCGGGATCGTCGACGCCGGGGTGACCTATTTGAACTGGTTCCTACCGGGTCTGGCGCTGCAGTTCGCGTTGATCTCGATGGGGTCGGCGCTTCGGGGCACCGGGGTCGTCAACCCCACCATCGTCGTCCAGATTCTCACCGTCCTGCTCAACGCGATTCTGTCGCCGATCATGATCGCCGGCTGGCTGACGGGACGTCCGCTCGGCCTGATGGGTGCCGGCCTGTCGACGTCGATCTCGGTCGCGGTCGCGGTGGGGCTGATGCTGTTTTATTTCGTGCGCCTCGAGCGGTTCGTCGTCTTCGACCGCGCGCTGGCGCGCCCGCAGGTTGGACCCTTGAAACGGATTCTTGCCGTGGGCCTGCCACCGGGCGGCGAGTTCGCCTTGCTCTTTGTCTACGTGGCGATCACCTACTGGACCATCCGTGGCTTCGGTCCCACGGCCCAAGCCGGCTTCGGGATCGGCTCCCGCGTCATGCAGGCGATCTTCTTGCCGGCCATGGCCATCGCCTTCGCCACCGCGCCGCTGGCGGGACAGAACATGGGAGCTGGTCGTTCCGACCGCGTCCGCGCGACCTACTGGACCTCGGTGACCACTCAGGGCGCCATCATGCTGCTGCTCGTCCTGCTGTGCCAGTGGCGTCCGGGCGTCCTGATTGCCGGCTTCACGGATGACCCGGCCGTTATCGCGGATGGCGCGGAGTTCCTCCGCATCATTTCGTGGAACTTCCTCGCCACCGGCATCATCTTCACCAATTCGGGCATGTTCCAGGCGATGGGCAACACGATGCCCGCGCTCATTGCCAGCGTCATCCGTCTGGTCCTGTTCAGCCTGCCGGCGGTGTGGTTGACCAGCTATTCCGGTTTCGAGCTCAGGCACCTCTGGTATGTGTCGGCCGCCACCGTGGCGATCCAGGCCGCGGTGAGTTGCTGGTTCCTGATGGGCGAATTCCGCCGGCGACTTGGCGTCCCGGCCCCGGACCCCGCTCCGCAACACGCGTAATCTGGCGGTCTCGCGAGCACGTCATCACTCGATCCGTTTCCGACCCCGAACGCCCTTCGGGCCGCGATTGGCCCCGTCCGCTGCTAAGGGCCCTAGCAGCCCGTGGTGAAAGTCCCGCTGCATTCGACCGACGCTGAATCCGGCCGACCTGCGTTGTTCATCGGTCAAATACTGCCGGTATTTTCCCTCTTCTCGCCTGGTTCGGCCGGCCCAGCGCCGGTCTCGGTGCGACGCGGGACTTTCACCACGGGCTGCTAACCTGACCGACCCCGGGTCGGCAGTTCGGTGACCGATTTCATTTCGTGGCAGTCCAGCATTTCGCGAACCAGTCCGCCGTACCACCGTGCGGCCGGCGCGGCGGTGAGTCCGTGCAGTGCGATCGACAGCCCAACCGTCACGATGACCACGGTCTCGATGATCTCGGCCCCTGCAAAGTCGGCCTCTTCGAGCACGAAGAGCGCGAAAAGAATCGACGCGAGCCCGCGTGGCCCAAACCAGCCGAGGAACCCCACGGTCGGCAGCCGGACGCCGGACCCGAGGAGAGAGACCGCGATCGGGACCATCCGGACGGCGGTCAGGCTGAGCCCGGCATACAGGATGGCGACCCCGGTGGGATGCCCGAACACGCCGGGCAGCATCGCGGCGCCAAGAATGAGAAAGGTGACGAAGACCAGCAGCTCTCCTTCCGCCTCCGCGAACTCGAACAGGAACTTGCAGCGGTTCCGCACGGTGTTGCCGAAGACCAGGCCGGCCACGAACGCGGCGATGAACCCGTTGCCACCGATGATTTCCGCCCCGGCGAATGTCAGGATGGCCACCCCGAGCACGGCGGGTCCTTCGTAGCCCGACCAGCGTGCCGGCCGCGATGATCAGTGGCATGCCGCCGACCAGCATTCTCGCTGGCAGGTTGTGGTCGCGACGTACGACGCGGAGGTCGATCCGGGCCGCGTCCGAGAACAGCACGAGGACCAGCGTGACCTCGGCCAGACCATGGATGAAGCTGTGGTTGACATCCAGGTCGGCGATGCCGATGCCGAAACCGGCATCGCCGATGACGAGTCCAAATGCGGTGAAGAGCATTGGCCCGGTCACCAGCGATGTCTCGAGACGCCGCGAGATGAGGCCGAACAGGATCATGCCCGCCGCGATAACCGCGAAACCGTAGGTGTCCACCAGCGGGCCTACGTCCGTAGGGCCGGCGCCGACTGGCCTTGCGGCACGAATTCCAACGCGACGCCGTTGTTGCAGTAGCGCTGCCCGGTCGGTGCCGGACCATCGCCGAACAGGTGGCCCTGGTGACCCTCGCAGCGCGCGCAGTGATATTCGGTCCGCGGCAGGATGAGCTTCCAGTCGCGTTTTGTCTCCAGCCGGCCCTCGATGGGCTCGTAGAAGCTGGGCCATCCGGTGCCGCTCTCATACTTGGCGTTGGCGTTGAAGAGTGGCAGATAGCAGGCGGCGCAGACAAAGGTGCCTGGGCGTTTTTCATCGTTCAGCACGCTGCTGCGCGGCCGCTCGGTTGCTTCCTCGAACAGCACATCGTAGGCGGCCGGCGAGAGGAGGGTGCGCCACTCCGTCAGCGGCTTTTTGAGCTTTGTAACCCCCTCGGCCAGTAACCGAACCGGCGCGGCTACTCCCACCGCGACTCCGCCGACCAACGTTGCGAAAAAGCGTCTCCTATTCATGATGCTCTCCTCTCGCATGCATCTATTGGATGTCGTCGACTCGTTGCTGGTTACACGGGGCCAATGTCCTCCTGCGCCCGCCTTGCCGTTCGCCGGTCGTGCGCCGCGACGCCGTCGGGTCGATCGACACGCACAGGGTGGTGAAGCGTTACGTGCCTGATGCAGAGGCGACGCCGTTGGTTTCAGATGAAACCCTTTCGCCGGGTCGGCATCCCCCTGACGAGAGGCGGAACCCGCGACGCCCACGGCACACAAGGCCCACCAGGCATAGATGACAAACGCCGTCCCCGAGCCGAAGACCATGCCGTGGAGCAAGCTGGCCGTGCTCGGCCTGATCGTGGCCGCCATCGTCGTCGGTTACAGCCAGTTTGGCGATGCCCTCTCGCTCGAGCGCATTGCTGGGCAGGAATCGTCGCTCCGCGGCTATCAGGCCCTGCATCCGGTGTTGGTCTTCGGCCTGGCGTTCGCCATCTATGTGGCCGTCACCGGGCTGTCGCTTCCGGGTGCGGCGGTGCTCACGCTGGTGTTCGGCTGGTACTTCGGTTTCTTGCCGGCTCTGCTCCTGGTGAGTTTTGCCTCGACGACCGGGGCTTCGCTGGCGTTCCTGATGAGCCGGTACATCTTGCGCGGCTCCATCCAGTCGCGGTTCGGCGACAGGCTGGCGACGTTCAACGACGCGCTGGCCCGCGACGGGGCGTTCTATCTGTTCACGTTGCGGTTGGTGCCGGCCGTGCCTTTCTTTGTGATCAACCTGGTGATGGGACTGACACCAGTCAGGTTGGGGACCTACTGGTGGGTGAGCCAGTTCGGCATGTTCCCCGGGACGGCCGTCTACGTCTACGCCGGGGCGACGGTCCCCGATCTCCAGACGTTGAGCGAGCAGGGAGTCGGCGGCATCCTGTCGCCGCAGCTGCTCGCGGCGTTCGTGCTGTTGGGTTCGTTCCCGTTGTTGGTCAAGCTCGTCATGAAGCGGTTTCGTCCGGCCGCGGCGAAGTAGACCCGAAAGGTGTCGTGTGCATGTCTGATCCTGCTGACCACCGGGCGTCGTTCGACGACGGCGACGCCACGGCGCTCGCCGAGCGTCTGCGGCCGCTGGTGGAGATACGCGACCGGCGCTACGGATTTCCGCCCCGTGTCTACGCGAAATGCTTCCTGGGGACCGACGCGGTGCAGGCGCTCATCG
>CALBET010000759.1 GCA_937888665.1 uncultured Acidobacteriota bacterium | reverse complement strand
GCCGAGCGCCCCGACGCCAAGCACGCGCAGACCCGCGCCGATCGGCAGCCTCGACTCGACCGCCGTCGGCGCCAACGTCAGCGCCACGCCACCCAGCAGCAGCAGCCCGATCCAGAACGTCGACGAGCAGAAGAACACGATGCGGGCAAGCTCGCCGGCGCTGATCCCCCACCGCGAGTAGAACCGATAGCGGAGGAGCGACCCGGACACGACGGCGAAGCCCGTCGTATTCGCGACCGCGTAGCCGACGAACGAGGCGACCGCGATCCGCCACCGTGAGAGCGTCCTGCCGATATACCGAAACGCCAGCATGTCGTAGCAGGTCAGCACGACGTAGTCCAACGCCGTCAGGAGGAGACACAGCGCCAGGACTGTCCACGACGAGGCTCGCAGGGACGCGACGATGGCCCGATAGTCGAGGACCCGGAGCTCCCGGTCGAGCACCCAGACCGAGAGCAGGAAGGCCAACAGACCGGCCAGCGGCAGAAGGCGTCGCCCACGGTGCGACGACAACGCCCCCGTGAAGGGCGGCAGGTCGGTCGGTGCGATCGCCGGGAGGTTGGTCGTGTTCATGAGCGAGCGCGGCTTGTGGTTGAGACGGCGAGCGGCCGCGCGTGGCTCAGTCATTTCACAAGTGTCTTGCGGATGACCTGAAGCTCACGCCGGCGTTTCGCGGTGGGCTTGGGGAAGGTCATTTTTAACCCGTTGAAGACGTCGAGCATGATCTCGGAGATGATCAGCCGGGCGTTTTTCTTGTCATCAGCCGGGACGACATACCATGGCGCGTCGGCCGTGCTCGTCGCACTCAGGCACGCCTCATACGCCTTCATGTAATCCGTCCACAGCTTTCGCTCTTCGATATCGGCACCACCGAACTTCCAATTCTTCTCCGGGCTATCAATGCGCGCCAAGAAGCGCTGCCGTTGTTCGTCTTCCGACTGGTGAAGGAACACTTTGATAATCCGGGTGCCGTTACGGTGGAGATGCGCCTCGAGATCCACGATGGAGCGATACCGTTCCTTCCAGATGGTGGCCTCATCAAGCGCGTCGTCTGGAAGGCCCTGGCCTCGGAGAAGCTCTGGATGCACGCGAACGATGAGCACCTCCTCGTAGTAGGAACGGTTGAAGATGCCAATGCGTCCGCGCTCCGGCAGACGGCAAGTCGTGCGCCACAGAAAATCGTGATCTCGCTCCTCGGCGCTCGGCTCTTTGAAACTGAACACCTGGCAGCCTTGCGGATTGACTCCGGACATGATTTGTCGGATGGCGCCGTCCTTTCCGGCGGCGTCCATCCCCTGAAAGATCAGCAGCACCGCATAACGGTTGGAGGCGTAGTGCAGACGTTGCAGCGAGCTCAGTTCCTCCACCTGCTCGTCAAGGCGTTTGTGGTACTGCTTCTTCGACGCGTACGCGGGCTTCACGCGCGTCGGCCACTGTGCGAGATCGACCGTGTTCCCTGCTGGCACACGAAAGTCCTGTGTCTTGATCTTCATCGCTGAGCCTTTTGCTCGTTTGTACGTACCCGGTGGGCCGCTCCGTCCTTGGTTCACTTGGCCAGCACTTCGAAGCCGGCCATGACATCGAACAGTTCCTCGTCGATGCCACTCTGCCGGACACGATGAAATCTCCCGTTGAAGTCCTCCAAGAGTTCGTCGATGTTCTTGTCGGCGCGCTGCATCGCCGCCAAGCGGCTCGCGTTCTCGCTGGCGAGGGATTCGGCGCACGCCCGAAACAGCGAGACGAACAGATATTCGCGGATGAACGCCCGCACGGTCGCGGTATCGCCCCCCATCACTTCGGGTACGCGCGTCGTCGGCCAGGGACGTTCGGCCAGCGTACGGCGCCAGGTGTCGTCCAGCGGGAGCAGTCGTTGACTGACGGGCGCATACACCGCGCCAGCCTCGGGGCGGTTGTAGACAAGGTGGAGTTCGGTGACACGGCCGTCGCCCTGATCCGTCTCGGTCTCGACGAGAATGTGCCCGACGAGCGAGGCAATGGCCTTGACGGAGTTCGGCACGGTGAATCGTCCCACGAGCGACAGGCCCGCGTTCGTCAGATGCACATGCACGCGCTCCCCGACAGCCCAGACGATGGGTGTCCCGGACAGAGCTGCGAGACTCTCGATCGCGTGATCGGCCACCACGTCGTTGAACCGGCCCACCAGGCCCTGATCGGATCCGAACACGACTGCACC
>CALBET010000758.1 GCA_937888665.1 uncultured Acidobacteriota bacterium | reverse complement strand
CGGCGGCGACGGCGGCGACAGCGCACACGGTTCCGGCGGTCGGGGCGGTTGGGGAACGGAAGCCGGCCCCGGCGGCACCGGCGGTGAGGGCGGTTCCGGAGGGGATTCCGGTCGGCAGGGTGCGTTTGCCGCCGACGGCGCCCTGGGCGGTGACGGCGCCCCGGGCGGTAGCGGTGGCCAGGGCGGTGACGGCGGTACTGGCGTCAGCGGCGGTAATGGCGGGTCGGGCGGCTCGGGCGCGACCGGCGGTGCCGGCGGTGGCGGCGGTGCCGGCGGCGATTGGACCCTCATAGATGGAGACCAACCCTACCGGACTGTCGGCAACGGCGGCGACGGCGGAAACGGCGGCGACGGCGGTGACACAGGCGCCGGCGGGTTCAGCGGCGGCGCCGGCGGCGAACCCGGGCAGCCCGGTATAGGACCCGGGGGTGGCGGTGCTGGCGGGCCCGGCGGGCCCGGCGGAATAGCGCCCCCCCCTTTCTCGGATGGTTACCCCGGCCTGAACGGCGAGGAGGGCTACCCTGGCGTGTGACGCTGAGCCACTGCTCGAGAGCGGTCAGTGGGCACCAGAACTGCAGCGCGATGCTGCCAATCCCCCACGACACCGCCAGCACGTGCAGCCAGATGGTACGCCGCCAGCGCAGTGCCAGAAAGCCGCCGCTGGGCAAGTAGATCAGGAATGCGAAATGAGCGGCGACGACCAGCCAGACCGCAACGGTGTTCAACACCCTCATGGCTCCACCTGCGTCCACCGACGGCGCCCCGCCGCGAGGCGCCCTGCGTCTCACGGTACCGGCGCGCCGGGTCGTGGCCCTGGTCGCGGTTCCAACTACGACAACGTGGCCGACGCTCTGTTCCGACGAATCGGGGCGCAGGCAGCCCCCGGTGCCGAGCCGCCACTGCCGCACGCGAAGTAGAACCACCGCCTGTCGTAGGTTGAGCGCATGGCCCGCCAGGTGTTGTTTCTCCACAACGATCCGACTGCGCCGGAGGCGCTGCTCGGCGAGACATTCGCCGAATCCGGCTTTGACGTCGACACTTTCGTCGTGGTGCCGCCGAGTCGGGCCGCCGACCCGGCGCTCGACGTGAACTTCCCCGATCCGCTGGACTACGACGCCATCGTGCCACTGGGGGCGCGCTGGTCGGTCTACGACGACCGCCTGGCCGACCGCTGGGTGGGCGGCGAGATCGACATGGTTCGCCGCGGCCTGGCCGCCGGCGTCGGGGTGCTCGGGGTGTGTTTCGGCGGGCAACTGCTGGCCGCCGCGCTCGGCGGGACGGTGGCGCGATCACCGCAGCCGGAGATCGGCTGGTGCGACGTGGACAGCACCCGGCCCGACCTGGTGCCGCCCGGCCCGTGGTTCCAGTGGCACTTCGACCGGCTCACCGTCCCGCCGGGTGCGGTCGAGGTGGCCCGCAATGCCAGCGCCACACAGGCTTTCGTTCGGGGCCGCGCGCTGGGCTTGCAGTTCCATCCGGAGGTGGACCGGGCACTGGTGGAGCAGTGGATCGCCGAGGACACCGGCGACGATATCCGCGGCCTCGGACTGCGCCCCGACGACGTGCGGGTGAATACCCAAGCCCTGGCCGACGACGCCGCCGCCCGGCTACGTCTGCTGGTGGCCGGCTTTCTCGGTCTCCTCGACAAGGACCCGCAGCACGACGTCCACGGCATCCGGTAGCGCCGACGCGACCGCAGGGCTCAGACCCTGGCCGTGGCCGGTGTCGGCGGCGTCGACGGTGACGAGCACCACCGACTTCGGTGCCCGTCCCAGCACCCGGCTGAGGTCGTAGGCCTGCCGCACGCTCAGGTCGTGCGAACTCACCGGAACCGCATCCGCGAGATCATCCAACGAGCACCGTCGGACTCGCCCGGGCTCATCGCCGACAACGGCGTCGACCAGAACGGCCAGTGCCGCGCCGTCCCAGGCATCCAACAGGGGTGGGGCCGGTCGGTGCTGTAGTAGCCCAACTCGGGCACGTCGACCAGCGTGTAGTCCACCACCGGGGGTCGTCGGACCCGGCCGTCGAGGAGGACGACGCCGGCCTCGGTCGAGCCGTAACCCTCCACCAGGTGGAGTTGCAGCAGCGTCTTGACGAATTCCCGGGTCTCGTCCGAGATCGGCGCGGAACCCGTCCTTGCCGAGAGAAACCGTCCGCCCAGAAGATGCTGACGCTGTTGTGCCATCACCTCGGCTTCGAGTGCGCGCAGATCGACGCCGTCGGACCACCGACGGCCCACCTCACTCTGGAATTCCCCCAGCAGCATGTCCCAGACCCTGGGAACGAAGTTCAGCTGGGTGGGCCGCACCAGCGCGAGGTCGTCCAACAGGGTCGAAAGATCGCTCCTGGCCGCGAAATAGGCCGTGCCCCCGGCTCGCAGCGTTCCGTACAACGAGGAACGTCCCATCATGTGGCTCATCGGCATGAAGTTGAGCGTGATCGACGGATGCTCGCCTCGCTGCGCCCAGGCCGCTGTCGCCGAACTGCGCCACGCATTGGCGACGAGGCGCTCCGGATACATCGCGCCCTTTGGGGAGCCGGTGCTGCCGGAGGTGTACAACAGCAGCCGCAAGGGGTCCGTATCGGCGGCCGGGAAGGCCAGTTGGTCGGGCCGGGCCGGCACTGCGTTGCCCTGACGGATCAGGTCATCGAGCGTCTCCACGACCACCGCGCGGCCCTCGGCCGCGAATCGCGCGCGGACAGCGTGCAGGGCGTCACGGTGGTCGTCGACCTCAGGGCGGTAGTCGAACATCACCAGCCGCGTGCCCGCATGACCCGTCAGCATCAGTTCCACGGCGTCGTCGGCATCCTCGACGCTCGTGGCGATC
>CALBET010000757.1 GCA_937888665.1 uncultured Acidobacteriota bacterium | reverse complement strand
GAGGGGCTCGATTTCCACTGGTATTGCTCGGACGTGGTGCACTGGACCCTGCCAGCGAATCCGGTCGACCTCGAACAGCGCGAGGGTCGGGTCACGCGCTACAACAGCTGGGCGGTACGCCGGAACATCACGATCGACTACCCAGGCGAACGGGTCCTGAAGAAGGCTCACGAGATGGCGCTTGCGGGCAGCGACAGCGGGGACGACGCGTCCCGTCGGCGTCCACCGCTCCTGTGGGACGCAGCGATGCATCTGGTGACAAGCGAGCCAACCGGGCTTCAGCGCTTCAAGCGCGGGCTCTACCCTAACTGGATGTACCTGCCGTCGGCCTCGCCGCAGGGCAGCGCTGAGAATGGAGCCCACGCGCTCGTCCGTCGACACCTGCCCATGAGCTATTTAAGCAGCGACGAGGGAGACGCGAAGCGGATCGAGGGGCAGCTGGAAGTTTGGCGGCTGGCGTTTGGTCAACCTGACCCCGACGGGCTGATGTCCGACGAGTCGATTCGCACCGCACTGTCGAACCCAGATTCAGCGGCCAGAAACAAGGCCATCGCCAAGTACAAGGAGTTCACCATCAACTTGACGCCTTCGGCCTTCAATCCCTCGAGGCATAGCCGCGGCTTGGGGCCGCTCGCGCCGGGTGGGATACCCGAGCTCGCCACCCTGGAGAGGTACTACGAAGATGAGATCGCGCGTAGCTGCACACAGAGCGGCTGGAAGACGCTGCAGCGGGAAGTCGCTGAGGCACTTCAGAACATCGGTGACGCCGAGTGCTGTAAGAAGATGACGGCCCTTAGCCAGGCGCTGGTCGACGCGATCGGCGTAGAGAAACCCGCACTCACGAAGTCCCGGCACAAGCTGATCGCCGCGTTGATTTACTTTGTCGATCCGTATGACGACGTCTTTGACCTGCTGCCTACCGATGGATTGACGGATGATATGCGGGTCCTGGAGCAGGCAAATAAGATGCTCCCGGACGGCTGATGGCTTGACCTGCTGTGTCCCGGCCGACTCATCCCCTTACTGAATCGTTGATTCATCGCAATCTGGCCGACCTGATGCGCCGGCGGGTGGCCGTGGCCGCTCGGAAGCTGAAGATTCAAGGGCGCGGGGTGAGCTTCGTGTTTTCGCTTCGCCTGATTCGGGCGTTTCTCAGCGCCACTGCCTGGAAGGTTCCTCGGCGATCTTACCCCGATATTTAGCGACTCTAGACTACGAGCTCAAGTCC
Source organism: uncultured Acidobacteriota bacterium (assembly GCA_937888665.1). GTDB lineage: Bacteria > Acidobacteriota > Vicinamibacteria > Vicinamibacterales > UBA8438 > UBA8438. The sequence goes on along the minus strand of CALBET010000757.1, from coordinate 1,477 downwards.
GCAAACTTGCCGGCGCAGCTGAGTGAGCGGCGGTACAAAAGATGAGGAAAAGTGAAGATGAGCTTCCATCAACGCACCCATGGGAGGCCGCGGCAACCTTCATCGGAGCCGAAGAAGCTTAGGTGACCGGCATCGACCTCAGGCCGCGGCGACACTCTCGTCGACGTTCGCTCACCCTTACGCTACATGTGCTTGGCGATCCATACCGCCATTGTGATTGTCGCTACGTTAACCAGCCCGAAGACCAGTCCAACCTGCCAGAGCAATTTTTGAACTTTGAGTTCGTTTAGCGCTTTGGTTACAGTTTTGGCCCCGCTGTCTAAGGACTTATTGACTTCGCCCAAGCTCTTCTCGAACTTCTCCTGTGTTTCATTTACGAGTTGTTGGGCACGGTCCCCGGTCTTGTTGACAGCGTAGTCGATCAGCGTCGGCGCGACAGTGCGCTGAATCATCAACAATTTAGCGTCTAGTATACGGTTGGCCCGCGCCTCGATCGACTGCAACGCGATCTTGTCAGCCAACGAGTGGTGGATGGCCCGGCCGGCCTCAATGCAGGAGCAGCAGGCATAGCCCTTTCGGTGTCCCCACGTGACGTAGGTGTTCTTGGCATGGCCACGGTGCCACTTACAGACCACGAGTTCGCAGGCGACACAGCGTTCGGTGGCCGTCTGGCAGTCCGGGCAGTCGCCGAAATTTTGCGTGTGAACAATTACCTGGACGAGTTCAGTACTTGGCATGTTGGATCGTCTCCGCGGTGGTCCGGCAGCAAATGATGCGGAGCTTAGTCCAAATAAAAAATGAAGCCATCCCAAAATTCGAAAAAAAAGGCACGGCTTGAAGATCAAGGCTCCAATACATCTTAGCGTTGCGTTGCACGCCCAATAACACAACTGGTTGCGTCCAATCTGGCGCAAGTTCAACCCGCGGATTGCCCCGCGGCAAAAACGAAGAACCCGCCGACACGAGCTACCCTGTCAGCCGATTCGGTCAAGGGAAGCGGACAATTCTAGACCCTGGATTCGGTGTTCAAGTTTTGAGTGGCTCAGTAGTCCTGAAGGATTCGTGTTCAGCTCGTCACTCGGCACGAGTTCAGATCTCCGACCTCCAATGCTCAAGTGCCTCGAATCGGTGCACCATAGGGCCAGACCCTGTGGTCAGCGGCGGTCGTCTGCGCGACACTTGAAGCGACGAATCGAGCAACCCAAACCACAACAACGTCACGCCCAGCAACACCACCAAGCCGCGAATCGCCGTCGCCACCAATCAGCGCGTACCCTCATGTAGACACCGCGGAGCACGACCGCGGCGCACCACGGAGCGCACACATGAAGCCCGATGCACCAGCCTACCAGCGCGTATTCGAGCTCCCAGCGCGCTGGGGCTGCGACCTCGAAGGCGCGATCGAAGACATAAAGCGCCACTGCCTGCCGATGTCCTATCACGCGGCCAACTGGAGAATCGAGTGGGGCACGTGGCG
>CALBET010000756.1 GCA_937888665.1 uncultured Acidobacteriota bacterium | reverse complement strand
CCGGACGACCCGAACGCCTACGCGGTGGGCTGGACGACGGACCACCGCAGCCCGCTGACGGACCGTTGGGGAAGCTGGTATGTGACCGGTGCGCCGTCGGGGCTGAGCCACCTGGGCAACACGACCGAACCGATGGAGTATGTGCCGGGCGGGCCATCGAAACCGGCGCCGGAACTGGCCACGCTGGAAGGGCTGTTCGACCTGTCTGGGTACCCCACGCCCTTCAGCGACATCGTGGCCATGCTGGTGCTCGAGCACCGGAACCACATGACCAATCTGCTGGTCCGCATCGGGTGGGAGGCTCGGGTGGCCAGCCACCCGCAGCCGTCCCCTGGGCGAACACCGGAAGGCCCAGGGATTGACCTGGCGGACACGGCCGAGGAGTTGGTGGACTACTTGCTGTTCGTGGACGAAGCGCCGCTGCCCGCCGGCCTCACGAGCACGTCGGGATTTGCCGAGCGGTTCTCAGCCGAGGGCCCCTTCGACAGCCGGCACCGCTCGCTCCATCAGTTGGACCTCGGCCGTCGGTTGCTCCGTTATCCGTGCAGTCCACTGATCTACGCCGCGGCGTTCGACGCCCTCCCCGCGGACGCGCTCGAGGCGGTGTACGCGCGGATGTGGGACGTGCTGTCTGGCGCGGTCACCGAACCTCGCTACGAGCAGCTCAGCCGTGAAGACCGGCGCGCCATTGTCGAGATTCTGCGGGACACGAAGACCAATCTCCCAGCGTATTTCCAGGGCGACGTCTCGTAGCAAGGCCCTTCGGGCCGCTCCTCACACGAGCACACGAGCGTCTCGGCCCTCGTATCGTAGTCGCGTGGTCGGCCTCAGATGTCGGTCAAGTCGATCTCGTTCCGACCCGCGACAATTTCCACCTCCCGCTGGCGTCGATCCGTCCCCAGGATCACGGTCGCGGTGTAGAGCCCAGGGACCACGTCGGCCATGGTGAAGGCCCCCTCGCGATCAGCCACGACGGCATACGGCGTCTCGACCACCATGATGTCGGCGAACATCTCGGTGTGCGTGTTGCACACCACCGTGAAGTCGTCGCCCACCTCGAAGGTGTGGGTGTAGGAGCTGCCGTTCATTGACGCGACATTGAACAGCGACTCGCCAGCGCTGTTTTTCACATGGACCGTGTGGAGCTCGTCTTCGCTGTTCGTAAAATTGATGGTCTGACCGGCTCGGACGAGGATAAAGCCGGGCATGAACTGACGGCCGATCTGATCCATCACGGGCTGCTCCTCCGGGAGCGGCACGTCGATCTCATCGTGGGGGTCGAGCAGCACGATCGCCCGGAGAGTGGCGTCGCCCTCCGCGGCCACACCGACCACCTCGGCCCGTCTCGGGTCATGAACCGTCGGCGCCTCCACTGCGTCAGGCACCGGTTCCGGCCCCGAGTGACCCGGGGCTCCCCCGCCGCAACCGCCGACGACGACCGCGGCCGCGGCCGCCACCCAGATACTCGCCCGCCTGGCCCCGCCAGCGAGGCCCCATGGGCCCGCCGGTCTACCAACCGGAGTGAGAGACACGCCACCAGAGAACAGATTCAACATCGATCGGGGATCGTACCAGAACTTGCAGGCCGAGACAGTCGGCCCACGTCTGGCCGCGACCGGACGACCGCAGCGGAGATATACTTCACACACTTTCACAATTGGTCCTGCATCGAGGATGGGTCGACACTGATGGTCAAGTGGGCGCAGCGCATTGGTCGCACGTTCCGACGGGGTGAGTGTGTGATCGCGGTCGTGGTGGCACTGGTCCTGGCCGTTACCGCGGTCATCGGCCGAGGCCAGGAGCGGCCGGTCATCCGGACCGAGGCTGACTTTCACCGCGCCATGAAGGAACTCTCCAACTGGGGTCGGTGGGGTGACGACGACGAGTTGGGGGCGGCGAATTTCATCACGCCGGCCACGCGCAAGGCGGCCGCCGCCCTGGTCACCGAAGGCATCAGCGTCTCACTGGCGCACGACGTGATCCAGGAAGACGCCGTGGATGGCGGCACCTACCTGGACCGGCAGGTGCTCCGCGTGAGCGAGACGGGCGCCGCCGACAGGTACCAGTACACCGGCACGTATCACGGCACGATTCACAGTCACCTGGACTCGGTCGCCTGCCATGTCATGTACGAAGGCAAGGGCTACAACGGCGTCACTCAGGAGTCGATCGAGGCGACGGGCGGTTGTCCGAAGGGCAGTATCCACGCGCTGCGGGACGGTATCTTCACCCGGGGCATCTTGTTCGATGCCACGCTGCTGCCGGGTCGCGCCACCTCCGAGGGCTGGATGGAACCGGGCGACACGATTACCTGGGCCGACCTGGAGCAACTTGAGAACATCGAGGGCGTTCGCGTGTCTGAAGGCGACGTCATTCTGCTCTACACCGGTCGCTGGAAGCGGCGGGCGGCCTTGGGCGCCTGGCCGACGTCTGAAGGTGTCTCCGGGTATCAGGCGGAAGTGGCCTACTTCCTCAAGGAACGTGGCGTGTCATTCATCGGCCACGACATGTTCAACGACGTCTCGCCTCACGGATTCCCGCCAGCGGTGGGTCTACCGCTCCACCGGCTCGCGCTCGCGTCGCTGGGCGTGTCGATCTTCGACAACCTCGACTTCGAGGCACTGGCCGAGGAAGCGCGACGGCAGAATCGCTACGAGTTCCTATTCACCGCGGCGCCGTTGCGGATCGAGCACGGCATGGGGTCGCCGCTGAATCCGATTGCCACGTTTTAGATTCAGTCGCCCGCCCCGCGTCAGCACATAATGAGCACTCACGGATTCCCGGCACGGGTCGGCAAGGAGGTACAGGATGTCGTTCTTGAAGAGATTCGGTCTCATGGCAGCGCTGGCGCTGGTAGCAGTCGCGACGGCGTGTAGCGGCGGCTCCAGCACCCCCGACGCGGTGGACGCGCCGGCGGCAAGCCCCGCGGCCGCGACGATGGCTGACGCCGGCGGCCCGCAGGCGCCGATGTTCGAGGTCGACCCGCTGTGGCCGCTGCCGCTGCCGAACCACTGGCTGCTCGGCTCGACCATCGGGGTCGACGTGGACACCCAGGACCACGTCTGGATTGTGCACCGCGCGTCGACGCTTGCCGGCAATGAAACGTCGGCCATGGGAGACCCGCCGACGGCGGAAGAGTGCTGCTTCCCG
>CALBET010000755.1 GCA_937888665.1 uncultured Acidobacteriota bacterium | reverse complement strand
GCGCCGGAACAGGTCCTCGAGAAACGGCGACGCGTTCGATACCCCAGCCACGATCGGCGCCTCTCCGGCATCAGCGACAAACTCGCGGTACCCGTCCGCCGTCACGCTTCGGGCCGGCGACAGATTCCTCTGCGCGACGTGCTCGATGTTCAGAGCCAGCACCGCGCGTTCCGCGAGACGGGGATTCATCGCGACGAAGTTGCGGGGACCGTGCAGTCCCGGCGAATGGTGGCCAGCGCTCGCGACGAACACGAGGGTCCGCCGTGGCTGGTAGGCGTCGCCCGCGAAATGCCTCGCCAGGGCCACGAGCACGGCGAGTCCGTCACCATTGTCACCGGCGCCGTCGAACCAGGCATCGGCGTGCGCGTTGATGATGATGGTGTCCTCAGGCTGCTCGCCACCGGGAATGATCGCCACCCCGTTGTGGGCCGACAGGCCGGACCGCAGCTCGGTGTCCAGGGAGATCCGGACCCGTGGCCGATCGTGCAGACCCGTCTCCGCCGCGCGGTCCAGCACCGTTTCCAGGAACCGCCCATCGCGACCGCCAAGGTTGAAACACGGGCCGCCACAGTCACTGAAGTCGCGCGCCCGTTCGTTTCCCGGCAGGTCGATGACGTTGATCACCCCCACCGCCCCCCGGGCGAACAGCGCCCGGGCTCGCGTCACCGTTGGCGCACGCTCGAACACCATGTGCCCTTGGGGGGTGACATGCTGCACGGCTACCTTGCCGCGAACGTCGATGTGCGCGAGCTCCGCCGCGGACCCGAACCCGACGTGTACAAGCGGCGCCAGGAGGCCGCCACGGGGCACATCGGACGGCGCGAGCGGCATCGCCGTCGTCAGCACCAGATCGTCGGTGCCGGCCCCGAACGCCGGGTCACCGACCAGCCGCACCTCCCAGGACAGCGGCAACCAGAAGGCCGCCTCCTCGTCCTGGTCGAAGACCTGCAGCCGCACATCGGCAATGCCGGCGGTCCGAAATTTTTCGGCCGCCCAGCTCACCGTGTCTCGCCCTGAGCGAAACCCGGTAATCCGTCCCCACAGCTGGCCGGATCCGACCTCGCGCCGCGCGCGGCTGTCCCGCGAAAACTGGACGATCGCCTCCAGGTCGGTGTGCAGGGCGTCTCCGGTGAGTGCCCGAAAGGCCTCCTCGCCCTCCGGCACGACCGCCGGGGCCACCCCTCGGTCCCCGACGATAGCCGGCGCCACATGCGGTTTGAACGGCGGGGGTGGAGTCACCCCGAACCACGGTCCGGTCTGCGCGGGAGGCTGGGCCAACGCCGCCGCCGCCGGCGTCCCCGCCAGCGCCGTCAGGCAGCACAGCACGTGGCGCCAGGCCGTCCCCCCTCGTCGACGATTCCGACGTGTTCGCACTTCGTAGTCCCTTCCCCGCATATCGCCTCCCATCCGCGAGTCTCGCACAGCGCAAGATTCGCCGCCACCGGGACTGCGTCAGCGCAAGCGGCCCCTGATAAGATGTCACATAGGCGGTCCAGCCCCCGGCACCGCGACAGTCCCAATGACACGCGTTTCAATTGACGGCAAGTTCCTGGCGGTCGACGGCCAGCGGTTCCTGGTCTCGGGGGCGTCGTACGGCACGTTTGCTCCCGATTCGGACGGCCTGCAGTTTCCCCGTCCCGACCGGATCGCGTCCGATTTCGCCCAGATGGCCGCGGCCGGAATCAACACCGTCCGCACCTACACACCGCCGACCGAGCCGCTGCTCGACGCCGCGGAGCGCCACGGCCTGCGGGTCATGGCTGGCCTGTCGTGGCCACAACACGTCCCGTTTCTCGACGACACCCGGACGGCGAGACGGCTCAGGCACGACGCGGCCCGCGACGTGAGACAGCTCGCCGCGCACCCCGCCGTGTTCATGATCGCCGTCGGGAACGAGATCCCCGGCGGCATCGTCCGCTGGCACGGACACCACCGGGTCGAGCGTTTCCTGGCGGCCCTCTACGACGACGTGAAGGCGGCCGCACCGGACTGTCTCTTCACCTATGTGAACTATCCGCCGACTGAGTTTCTCCATCTTGAGTGCTTCGATCTGTGCGCCTTCAACGTCTACCTCCACCAGGAGCAGGCGCTGCGGGACTACCTGGCCCGCCTCCAGCACATCGCCGGTCACCGACCGTTGCTACTGGCCGAGGCGGGCGCTGACAGCCAGCGGGAGGGGCTGGACGGTCAGGCGCGGATCACCGCGACCCACCTGCGCTGTGCGTTCGAAGAAGGCGCCTGCGGAGCCATCGCGTACGCCTGGACCGACGACTGGTGGCGCGGCGGGCATCAGGTGGAGGACTGGTCGTTCGGACTCGTCGACGCCGAGCGGACCCCCAAGCCGGCCCTGACCGCGGTCAGTCAGGTATTTCGGGAGGTCCCGTTTCAGCCCTCGTTGTCCGCCGACTGGCCCGAGGTCTCCGTCGTCGTCTGCGCCTACAACGCGGCCGACACCCTCGAGGATTGTCTGACCTCGCTCGAGTCGCTCACGTACCCGCGGACGCAGATCATCGTGGTCAACGACGGCTCGCGCGACAACACCGCCACGGTCGCCCGCCGACACCCTGGGGTACAGGTCATCGACCTGCTCAACGGGGGGCTCAGCGCCGCGCGTAACGCCGGGCTGGCAGCCGCGACCGGCGCCATCGTCGCCTATACCGATGCCGACTGCCGGGTGGACCAGGACTGGTTGACCTACCTGGTCCAACCGCTGCTGCGCCCGGATACGGTCGGCGCGGGTGGCCCGAATCTGGTGCCGGCGGACGACCCGTGGATGGCGCAATGCGTGGCGAGGGCCCCAGGCGGGCCGACCCACGTCATGCTCGACGACCGGACCGCCGAACACGTCCCCGGATGCAACATGGCGTTTCGCCGCGAGGCGCTCCTGGCCGTCGACGGGTTCAATCCGGTCTATCTGCGGGCCGGTGACGATGTCGACATCTGCTGGCGATTGCAGGCCCGGGGTCTGCGCATCGGCTTCGCCCCGGCCGCGTTGGTGTGGCACCACCACCGCGCGAGCGTCCAGGCCTTCTGGCGGCAGCAGGTCGGCTACGGCGAGGGCGAAACGTGGCTCGATGCCCACCACCCGGAGAAGTTCCTGGCGGGCCACATGGTGTGGCAGGGTCGCATCTACAGCTCGCTGCCGTTCCTTCGCACGGCGGCGGCGCGCCGCGTGAATACGGGAGTCTGGGGCACTGCCGCGTTCCCCTCCGTCTACAGCGCACAGGCCCGGCCCTGGCAATACCTCCCCCACACGCCGGCGTGGATGGCCGGAACTATCGCGCTGCTGTTGGTTGGCACGATCGGGCCGCTCGCGGGCATGGACGCCGCGTGGCTCCCGCTCGTTGCCGGGATCGTCGCCCTGGTGACGACGCTCGCCAGATGCGGGCAGTATGCGTCCCGCTCCAACCTCACCGGCCTGCCCCGCATCTGGGGCCTGCCGATGATGCCAAGTCACGGGCTCTATCGGGCGGTGATCGCCTGGCTCCACGTGATTCAGCCTCTGGCCAGGTCCCGGGGACGATTCCGCGGGCTCTCGCGTCCCGAAACGGTCGCGCCGCAACATGTCACGCGGCACCCGTGGAAAGCGCCGATGCCAGGACCGCGCGATGCGCTCGCCGCGGCCAGGCTGGTGACCCGAGGCCGAGCCGAACAAGCGTTCTGGAGTGAATCCTGGGCCTCTCATACGACATTGCTCAGCGAGCTGGCAGGCGTGCTCCGTGCGTCGCGCCCGGCACCGCGCGTCGACGTCGACGATGGCTGGCAGCCTGATCGCGATCTGAGCCTGGCCATCGGCCGCTGGGGTTGGGTCCAAGTGGGGATGCTTGTCGAGGAACACGCCGGGGGCGCCTGTCTGTGCCGGGTGCGGACCCGCCTGCGCCCCAGCTTCACCGGCACCATCCGCGGCCTCACGCTGGCCGTACTGCTGGCTGGCGGCACGGCGGCGTCGATGGCGCTGTACACGCCCCCGGCGGGGGTGCTGGTGGCGGCGCTGGCCGGCGTCGGCATCGCGGCCCGCACGGCGTGGCACGCCGCACGGGCGACGGCCGTGCTCGACCAGGCGTTGACTCACGTGACGACCGCGGCCGGCTTTGTCCGGCTACCGATTTCACGAGAGGCGGCGCCGGCCCCCCCCGCGACGAAGGTCACCGCCTCCGATCTGAGCCACTAGTGTCCGGTACCAGTGATTCGTGGTGAGCCTGTTCTCCTGGACGTTGTCGTTCCTGCGACCCTACCGAGGTCGCACCGGCGCCATCGTGGGGCTGACGTTGCTCGAGATCGGGCTGGCGGCACTCGCCCCCTGGCCGCTCAAGCTGGTGGTCGACACGGTGTTCGGCGAGACGCCGCTGCCCGGGTGGCTGGCCATCTGGCTCCCGGCTCGCGTCGTGGTCAGCGCGACCGCACTGCTGGTCGTCATTGTCCTGGCCGGACTGTTGATTCAGCTGGCGACGGAAGTGGTTCGCATGATCCACACCCAGCTGCAGGTGCAG
>CALBET010000754.1 GCA_937888665.1 uncultured Acidobacteriota bacterium | reverse complement strand
CGTCAGCACGGCAATCGTTTCAATCGAATACGACGCCCCGTCACGAGAATTGCTCAGGGCGGTACAGCGGGCGGACGCCCTGGCAGGGGTTCGGGGAACCTCGAACCTTCAGGCCGCGACGGCCGCCGGTATCGAGGCCGCCGGTGCGACCCAGGGCGCCGGTGGCCTTGTCGGCATCGGTGTGGCCGCTGACGCGGTAGGCATCCGTGCGCTGGAGCAACCCGCAGTTGCCGCCGGGGGCGCCGACGGCCACATGGAAAGGCTGATGGGCTTCAAGCGGATGCTCGATGCCGGCTTGATCACCCAGGCCGACTACGACGCGGCGAAGGCCAAGGCGTTGGGCCTGTGAATCCGAGTCTTCGCCGTTCGACGATCGAATTGAAGTGAGATCCGACTATTCGTTGCGGGACAACAACTGTCGCTCATCGACGAGTTCCATTCGTATACCCCGGGTTCGGCGACGAATGCGGTGAACGCCCCGCCCTCCATGAAGACCAGTCCGTACCCCTGGGGAACGATGATCTTGCTCCCATTGGTGATGACGTCAAGTGAACCTTTGGTGTTCGAACCCTGACCGAGATCGGTCCCGCGCTTCACCGCCGGGAACAACGCCGCGGTCGGTGCCAACCCGTCGGGAACCGTGTAGAGATCCTTCCACTGATCGGCAAGAACCCCACCGACCGCGGAGCCGGTCGCGCGCAACAGTCCCGTATCAGATCCCCAGAATCCTCACCTTGGCCGCTTCGTACTCGTCATCGGAAATCAACCGCCCGTACCGCAGGTCGGACAACTGCGAGATTTTCTCCGCCGGAGACGGACCGGAGGCTGTCACCAGCTTCTCGACCAGTGCCGCGATATCGGCCCCCAGCGCTTTGATGTCTGCCGAGGTCGCAGCCTTGGGCCTCAACGACCGGGTGATGGCATTGAGTCGATCGGCGACGAAACGGGCGTCCGTCGCGTCATCTGGACGGATCGGCACTCTCATCGACCACGACGCCGCAACGAACTGCAGCTCGGCGGTGCGGGTGTCCCGCTCTTTGAGCTTCCTGCCGCTGGTGACGACCTTCGCCGAGGTGGTTGCGTCCACATCGTGTGCCTCCTGCCCGCGGATGACCCAGTCCCGGCACACCTCGACAGCGGCACCGGACCTCGCGCGCACCTTTCCCAGTTGCGGTGACTCCAGTCTCGACGGGTTGAACTTGATGGACGTCAGCATCGCACTGAGGACGGCGGGGGCCTCAGCTGCTCCGTGCTGCTTTTTGGCCGTTTTCTCCAGGTTGCGGTATGCGACCACGGCGGCACCACCCCGTGCATCTCTCAGGATGGCCGTCGCCGGTTCGACCCCGTCCTCCACCACGCGTGCGGTCTGATCGGCGAACGAAGTGACAATCGCTTTCACCAGTAACCCGGCCAGGATCAGGACCAGGGCCAGGATCACGACGTCCACAACCGAAGACTCCCTTCGCTTGCTGAGGCGGCGTCGATGAGGATTACCCCCGACATTCGGATACTACGAAATGGATCCGACGACCTATCGCCCACTGTGGTCGCCGTTGCACCCCCTTCGCTGGTGTCACCGGCCACCGAGTACTTTTTCGACCGTCGCAGCTCCTTCCACTGTGGCGGATGTTGCCGATGCGGCGCTCCGGGGGAATGAATCACGCCTGACACGCGACGACATGGCCAGGCCCCAATCTGACCGCGATCCACCGGTCCGCGGCTTCGGAAAACCAGAGCGCGCGTCATCGTGGCCCATGACCTGCATCCTCCCCTGGACATCATCTCCGGAATGCCGCGATGATACGAAGACGGTCCGTCAGCGGAGAGCTTCCCCGCGACCGGAAAGATCCTGAACAGGGAACCCTCCAGGTGAGCGAAGGGAGTTGCTGTCGTGGCGTTCGTCGCGCCGCCTGAGCCCGGCTTCGTCGCCGGCCGGCCCTACGTATACGGGCTCTACTATCCCGATGTCGACGGCTGGTACGTCGGCAAGAACGAGACCGGTAGCGCCACCTACATGGGCTCGCCATCGCAGGCGGCGTTGCTGAATATCGCGGACGCCCATCAGGCCGTGGGGATGGACACCGTGCCCGAGCCGACAAAGCGGCTCTTCTGGTCGCCGCCGAATGCCACCCGCAAGGCCTGTTGCGACCAGGAGTGGTACTGGATCGCGCGGGTCCGCGCCAGCCACGATGGGCCGGTGTTCAATCTCTTCCCGATCGAGGACTGGACTGATCACTTCAGCTGGGAGCACGACCCGGTCACGCATGTCGACCGCGCCACCAACAGCCGCTGGCCGGTCGTCTATGTCAAGTTGCAGGCGTCCCGCGACGCGCAGGGGCGGTGCTCGGGCGGCAAAGCCGGCTGGTATTCCCGCCACTGCGGTGGAGAATGGGGCGACCAAGCACGCGAGCATTGGTGCAAGGTGATCTATCCCGACGGACGCGAAGTGATGCTGCCGGGCGCCAATCCCTACCACGCGTTCCGCAGCCACAAGCTCATCATGACGAGAGGCGACGACCCGGCTGTCAGACCACGGGTCCCCGGGAAAGGCGCCTACGGTGATCGGCGGCTCGAGCCGCCGCCGTCCCGCGGCTACCGCGGGTGGTCGGCGCGGAATGCCCAGTCGTGACCGGCCACTCGCAGACCCACGCCGTGAGACCGTTTCCCGTCGCGGTGGATCTCCGCCTGCACAGTCCGTGGTTGGTGCCCTCGATGTCATCGAGGGCGACTGGCCGCGCGGCATGGCGGCGAGCTTCGATGCGGTGACTGATGCGACCCTCGCTGGGACCTTCACGCCGCCGAACTTCTGCTCTCGGGAATGCCGAAGCTGTACCTCTATCGTGCTGCTAGCCTCGCGACATGACCGCGACCGGAATGGATTTGCCGCCGCTCGGTGAGACAAAGACGATTTCGACGGCCGATGGTCGGACACTTGCCTACGTGGAATTCGGCGATCCTGCCGCCCCTCTGGTCATCCACAACCATGGCGGGCCCAGTTGCCGATTCGAGGGCCAACTCCTGGCGAACGGCGCGATAGCGAACGGTCTGCGGCTGGTCAGCGTGGATCGGCCGGGCATCGGTCGATCGAGCCGACAGAAGAATCGCAGCTTCAAGGGATGGTGCGACGATCTGCTCACCATCGCCGATGCACTGGGATACCACGAGTTCGGGGTGAGCGGCTGGTCAGAGGGCGGTCCCTGGCCGATTGCCGCGGCGTTCTACATCGACCCGAACCGCCTGCGGCACGTGACGAGTATCGCCGGGGGCAACTTCGGCGTCTTCGGCGACAACTGGGCCGCGCAGTATCAGGACAAGGCCGACGCCCTGGGGGGCAAGCTCGCCATGCATTCCAAGTTCGCGTTTCATCTGATGTACGAAATGCTTGCGCTGGACGCAGTGCACTTCGGCAAGTCGTATCTCAAGACGTGCTACAACGCCGTCAACGACTACGACAAGAAGTTTCTCGACGACCCGGCCATCGCCAAAGCCTGGGGTGCGATGTCTGCGGAATGCTTCGCGCACGGCTCGATCGGCCTGGTCGAGGATGCAGAGCTGCTCTACCGGAAGTGGGCATTCGACGTTACCAAAATCGAACGCCCCGTTCACATGTGGCAGGGAACCGGAGACAAACTCATTCCCTACGAGTTGAACAGAGTGATCGCCGATCGCATGCCGGGATCGGTGTGGCATCCGGTCGAGGACGCCGGACACTTGGTCGCCGTCGGCGAGGCGGTCAACATCTTCGCCATCGCGGCCCACGAGCTCTCGGGGTAACTGCCAGGGAATTGGGGTGGCCGACCGTTGCCGCCACGCCAAGGCCGCATTGCCGTGTCGCGTTCCCCTTGCTGACCCGGGTCCGAGTCAGGCCTTGTTGATAGGGAAGTCTGCGTGTTCCGCCGGCCCTCTCCTGTCGCCATCCGACAAGTCCGTCGCGACGGCCTTGACCGCTCCCGCCAGCAACGCCTGAACTTCCATTGGAAAGCAAGAACCACACCCACCGGGAAGACACCATGACCTCGGGTCATTTCACAACGCATCTCTGCTGTTAAGTCAGACACACCTCACTGGATCGGGGGCGTTTGTGGGGTTGTGGGGTAATGAAGCCGCGGCGGTTCAGGATGCGCGAGACGGTGGAGATGCCGGGGATGCCGGGGATGTCGGGGTCGCGGCGGAGTGTTCGGCGACGGAGGCCTAGCCGGCTCGGGTCAGGGTTTTGCGCAGCCGGATGATGCGTTCCTTGACCTGTTCCCGTTTAGTCCCATGCGGTTTCGCCGGGGGGCCAGTCTCAGGCGGTCGGCGCTTGAAGTGACTTGAAGTGATGAGCCAAAACGAGTGGGGCGCCTTGTGCAGAGGACGCACAAACCAAGCCGCATAGTTCCGAAGCTTCTACGAGTATGTGGACGCCTTGCCCGAAAGGGCGGGGTTTCTGCAACCCAAAGCTTCTTTTCCTGGGCGATAGCTTCTTCCTAACCTCTATGATTCCTGTCGCCGCGATTACGGCCCTGATTCAACTGCCTCTTACAGGGTGAACTGCCACCATGCAGGGCGTGGTAAGCCGCATCAGCGGCAGCATTCCCGATTCCATGCTTTTCCAAATGTGATTGGCATGACTCTGCGTATGCCGGCGTAGCCGGGCCAGACATCATGCCTAGTGTTATTGCAACAGTGACCAGTAGCCCTTTCATGTCAAACCTTCCTATCTGAAACATCCAGTGACCAAGCGGTTCTCGGGCCAGCGGCGGCACCGAGCCGATGGGCCGGGTTTGTCGTTGATCCGACGTTAACCGGGCAGTCCGACAAGATCGGTCAGTCGGTGACCCCGGCCTGCGTACCGTGGGCTGATGGCCGGCCCTTGCTCGACCCGGCACCCCGACACCCCACTCCGAGTGCGAGTCATGTGAAGTGGCATTCCGATCAGGTGTTCAAGAGCTCAGCGTGAAGCGGCCTCCTACGAGGTGAGCACGACGACGTACTGCCCGCCCCCGGCCTGGATCCGTGATTCCAGCTGAAGGCTCGGGGCCAGGCGACTCAGGCGGTCCATCAACCACTCGGTGGCGGCGACGGCATCGGCTTCGGTCGGGCATCGGCCCATCGCCTCGCTGCCTCGTTTCCGTGCCAGTCGCTCGACGCTGGTGACGATGACGGCGGGGTCGGACACGAAGAGCTCGGGTGCCCAGTCGACGACGGGTGCGACGGCGCCTTTGCGGGTGTTGCATGCCCGGTGGGCGAGGCGTTCGGTGCCGAACACCGAGTCCGCTTTGCCTTTGGCTTTGCTTTTGCTGCTCATGCTGTCGATGCTCGGCCCGCGATCGTCGTTCACCGACATCTGCGGGTCCACCGCCTCGTCGCACAGCCAGCACCGCCACCCGTCGGCTGTCCCGATCTCATCAAGCCGACTCATGTCCTTGCACCCTTCTTCGCTCCGCGACACCTGACGGCGGCGCGGTACCGGACAGTCAACACGAACGCCGGCCACCGTTCCCGCGAGGCCGACGCACACCACCATCCAAAATGTCAGACCCCGGTGGGATGGTGGTGGCATGTCAACGACAGTTACCGAGACGACTCCGGGAGTCGGTTCCAAGGAGCGGTTGGCGGAGTTGTTCGACGAGCTGGCGGAGTTGACGGGTCAGCGCAACGCAATTGACGGCCGGATCGTGGACATCGTGGCCGAGATCGACCATGACAGGATCTGGGGGAACACCGGGGTGCGTTCGGTGGCTGCACTGGTGGCCTGGAAGACCGGTACCTCGCGGGCCAATGCCGACGCAATCGCGACCGTCGCCCACCGGGCCGGGGAGTTCCCCCGCTGCACCGAGGGCCTGCGCGAGGGCCGGCTCTCGTTGGACCAGGTCGCGGTGATCGCTCAGCGTGGCGGGGAGGGCTCCGATGCCCACTACGCCGAGCTGGCGTCGGTGGCCACCGTCAGCCAGTTGCGCACCGCGATCAAACTCGAACCGCGCCCCGATTCCGGGCCGCGGCCCGACCCGGTTCCGGCGATCAGCAAGACCGGCGGCGACGGGTTCGACCTCTGGCGGATCCGCTTGGCCCACGCCGAATCGGCGGTG
>CALBET010000753.1 GCA_937888665.1 uncultured Acidobacteriota bacterium | reverse complement strand
GTATCCAGGGTCTCAAAAATACGCTCCGCCGCCGCAATCGCCCCTTGGATGTTGGCGTTCACGCGACTCAGCTTCTTGAGGGGCCCGTACATCATCAGCAGGGCGCCCATGAAGGCCGTGAATTGGCCCACGGTCATGTCTGCTCGCGCAATCTCCCGGCTGCCGTACACCAGCACCCCCACCACGCCGAGCCCGCCCACCAGTTCCATGAGTGGCGGCAGCGCGGACACCGTGCTGGTCACCTTCATGATCGTGCGATAGAGCTGATGTGACGCCTGCCGAAACTTCTGGTGTTCGAACGCCTCGGCCTGGAACGCCTGCACGATTCGATGTCCCGTGAACGCCTCGACCGTCAGATGCGACAGGTGCTCCAGTTCCTCCTGGCTGCGGCGTGTCGTGCGGCGGACACGCTGCCCCAAACGCACCAGAGGGTAGACGATCAGCGGCGCCCCGGTAATGCAGACCAGCGCGAGCCGCGCGTCCTGATACACGAGTATCGAGGCGAAGAAGACCAGCGCGAGCGACTCGCGCGCCAGGTCGCCGAAGGTCTCCGAGACCACTTGCTGGACGCGGCTGACGTCGTTGGTGATGCGGGACAGCAGCCGGCCCGTGGCCCGCTGTCCGAAGAAGGTGGTCGACTGGCCCAGGATGTGCCCGAACAGCTCCGTCCGCAGGTCATGCACCACCCGCTGCCCGGCGTCGGCCATCAGGTATGAGGAGAGGTAGGCGCCCGCGCCTTTCACGATGTACAGCGCGATGACGGCGCCGCAGATCAGTCCGACGCGCTCGCCCTTGGGCAAGACCTCGTCGAAGATGATCTCTGTCAGCGCCAGCAGCCCGGCGCCGGCGGCCGCGTAGCACACCATGGCCGGCAGGGCCGCCAGGATTCGCGCCCGATGGGGCGCCGCGTAGCCGAGCAGTCGGCGAAGTGCGGTCACAGCTGCACGCCCCCTCGCTATCCACCAAACCCGTGGGGATGGGACTGATGCCAGCGCCACGCCGTCTCCACGACCGCGTCAAGGCTTGTATAGGCTGGGCGCCAGCCCAGTTCATCCGCGATCCGATCCGCCGAGGCGAACAAGACCGCGGGATCGCCTGGGCGTCTCGACGCGGGAAGGAGTGGGACCGAGAGCCCGGAGACCCGTTCGACCGCGCGCACGACCTCCCGCACCGAATGCGGACGGCCCGTGCCCAGGTTGAACACCCGGCTCATCGGCGGGGCGGCGGCCCGGTCGGGCGCATCGGGCCCATCCCGATCATCAGGTTCACGAAGGGCATCGAGCGCCAACAGGTGTCCGCTGGCCAGATCAGAGACGTGGACGTAATCTCGCTCGCAGGTGCCGTCGGCCGTCGGGTAGTCGTCGCCGAACAGTTGGAGCGGCTCTCCACCGCGGGCCGCCGCGATGGCGCGGGGAATCAGATGGATCTCCGGGGCGTGGTCTTCGCCGATCTGCCCCTCGACGTCAGCGCCGGCGGCGTTGAAATAGCGCAGCGCGACCGACCGCAGGCCATAGGCACGACCGTAGTGCACGAGGGCCCGCTCCACCGTCAATTTTGTCTCGCCATACGCATTGATCGGCGCGGTGGGATGCGTCTCGTCGATCGGCGCCGTCACCCGGTCGCCATAGACGGCGCACGTCGACGAGAGCACGAACTGATGCACCCCTTCTGCCACCATGGCGTCGAGCAGCGCCAGGGACCCGCGGACGTTGCAATCGTAATAGCGGGTCGGCTCCGAGACGGATTCGCTGACCGACAGCAGCGCGGCGAAGTGCATCACGGCGGTGATGTCGTGGTCACGCAGCGTCGCGCGCACCTTCGGTGTGTCTCGCACGTCCGCCGTGACAAACAGGGCGTCACCGACGGCTTCACGATGACCGGCGGACAGGTTGTCGAGCACGACCACCGTGTGCCCGGCCGCGTGTAACCCCTTGACCGCGTGGCTTCCGATATAACCCGCACCGCCGGTGACCAGCACCGCGCTCATATCATCGCCCGATCGAATGATAGGTGAACCCGAGCGTACGCATCTGCTCGAGATCGAACAGGTTGCGCCCGTCGAAGATAACCGGCGCGCGCATCAGCGTCCGCATCCGCGCGAAGTCCGGTTCGCGGAACTCGCTCCACTCGGTGACGATGCCGAGTGCGTCGGCCCCCTCGAGCGCATCGTAGCTCCGGGCCGCCAGCGTGATCCGCGGACCGAAGATGGCGCGCGCCGCCGGATAGGCTTTCGGGTCGTAGGCGGTCACCTT
>CALBET010000752.1 GCA_937888665.1 uncultured Acidobacteriota bacterium | reverse complement strand
TGAGACGCCATGGCTAAACCACCACCTTGACCGCCACACCAAATGACATGGTCAACGGCGCCATGTAGTCCACCACCTGCTCTTGGGGACGCATCACCATCTGTTCAGCGCGCAAGAGAGTCTCCTCCAGCAACCACACCAATACCAGTTCACGACTACACACAGGTGACGCAGGAAGGACGTCGCGCCATACGTCTGGCTGCTGCATCCAGGCGAGCGCGGTCTTCTGCCAGCACTCGATCCAATCGCCAGCAAGCCGTATCCCGCTCAGCATCGTCGCAAGATCGTAGATACGGGACCGCTCCTGTGAGAACTCCCAGTCGATGATGCGCACCCCCTCATCGAGCGAGAACAGGATGTTGCCATCCTGGAAGTCGCCGTGCGATCGCACCATGTCGAGTTGGACTCCCCCGCGCGAAAGCGCCGCGAGGATCACATCGAGCGACTCGCCGAGGGACGGTGCATGCTCGGTGATCCGAGACACCAACGATTCGGAATACTCACGCAGCGGCTGCTGCCTCAAGGTTGCCTGGTGCACCTGCTCGTCCAGCATGCGCGCCGCTTCGCTCCGAACCTGCGCCTGCTGCGTCGGTGGCAGGCGGTTCGCCGGCGTGCCGGCAAAGTAGGACTCGGTGAACCAACGTTCGTCCGTGTCGACCTTAAGCAACCGCGGAGCGACGGTCTTGGCCGCGCCCTGCCGGGCACGCAACTCGCGTTGGAAAGACTCGGGCGGGAAGCCGACTTTGTGTAGCACCTCGACCTCTCCCAGCGACGGCTGGAGAATACGTAGGCGGTGGTTACCCGGGATAACCAGTTGGCCGGCAGCATCTGGAACGGGCGGTGTGACCGCGAACGAAAGCCTGCTGCAGTAACGCCGCACCGGTCGTAGCAACGCCAGGAACACGTAGGCGCTCTGGACCGGCCGGAGCCACGGACGCCGGCTGTACGAATACTCCTTACGAATGACGTCGAAGCAACGGGGGTCGACATCATCGACACCGAAGTAGTTCAGATACGGGTTGCCGCGCCAATGCTGGCCGCCCTCTACCGCCGCGCCCCACTTCACCGTGAAGTCGTCGCCGTACTTCTCGCTCCAAAAGCGCGATAGCGTGCGTTCTAAGATGTCGCCGAACGGCTCGCGTTCGAGAAGAAGACTCAACCTCATGATTGCAGCCTGGCCCAAATGGCCTGATGCACAGTGTCGACGCTCTGCAGGCAGTCGATTACGAACCATCCGTCCTGCTCCGCCATCTGGCAGTAGGCGCGATGTCGAAACTCCAACGTCTCAGGGGAGTCAGGGAACGGCTCGTTTTTCTGGAGCCCACGCCGTGCGCTCTCTGCCGGCGGCACGATCAACAAGAACCGCTGCTCCGGTTTGGGAGAGAGCCACCGCAACAAACGCCAACTGAACCACCGTTCGAACGATTCCGACGGGAAGTTGCGTCGGAAGTCGAGTGCGGTGTCCTCAAGGTACCGATCTGCCAGAACCGTGGCGCCGAAGAAGACGCGCCAGCGCAGCAAGATGCCATACCACAACATCAGGTCGAGAATCGCCAGCAAGAGCCACACCCGGCGGACGCGAGAGGACCCGAACTTCCGATCCCGTTCCTGGGATGGTCCGGGCGGCGGCAATGAGCCGGGCTTCAATCGCCGCAGGCATCTCTTCAGCAACTCCAGGGTGGGCGTGTAGCCCCCGCGGGCCCAGAACATACGCGCCCTCACGCCCTGTTTCGAGAGGGCTTCACGCAGCATGTCGATCTGCGTGGACTTGCCAGCCCCATCAACACCGCTAAATGCGATCAATCGACCGAAGGACATATTGGTATGCGTGTCGTGGCAGTCGAAGCCAGCGGATCATGGAAAATGGTCATTCGGGGCGAAGCTGATCCGCCAGACCAGCAAGGGATTCGATCTCAACTTCAGCACTCGCTGCAGGCTCTCCGGTGTAACTACCGTGCTCACTGTCGGGCCGCCGGATCCGGATCGTGCGCCATCCGAGTTCACGGCCGGGCAGGAAGTCTTTTCGTGGATTGTCGCCGACGTAAACAAAACCGGACGCCGGGCCTGGGCACAGTTCCATCATGCGTTCGAAGGCGATGGGGCTCGGCTTCCACGCCGACCGACCCAACGTGTCAGTCAGAATGCGATGCGGAATGATCGCTTCGAGGTTCAGAGCGGCGACCTTCTGCGCCTGTGTCACGGCATAGCCATCAGTTATCAGGCCCATGCGGACCTTGCCACCACACCATGACAGAGCGGTCGTCGCGTCGGCATGCAACTGCAGCACCGGACGATGTTCGCGATAGACCGTGACCAGTGTGGTAATGAGATCCCCATCGGGCGCTATGCCGAGCCCAGGCAACACCTCGTCGAAGATGCGCCCGCGCATCCCCGCATCGAACAGCCCGCGGGCCGCCGACTCGAACCCGGGGGCGCTGTGCTCAGCACGCAGGAACTCATCCACAGCCGCGAACCCGCTGTAGACGTACTGCTTCTCGGCATACAGGGTGTCGTCTAGATCAAACACGACGGTATGGATTGGCCAGAGCTCAGCCATCGAGATAGACAGCCTCATCGAAGCGGAGCATCAAGACGTTTTCACGCCATTCGTCGCAAGCCGTTGATGGCAGACCCAACGTGGCCTCAAGCAACCATTGCGAGAAACGCGCACCAGCACGGTGAGCCAGTGGGTATCCACCGCCGAACCGTGCGTTGATTTCGAACACCGCCAGCTCACCCGAGGGGGCGACGATCGCTTGAAAGCAAAGAGGCCCCGATACGCCGGGAAGCGCCAGCGGCAACTTGATCGCGCATTCGTGCAAAGCAGCCGAACGTACCGTGCGACCCTTACTCACCTCGCCGGCTCGGACTTCGAGACGCTCGTGAGGCACAGCGGTCACGAGTTCGCTCTCGGCGCTGTAGAACGCATTCACCGTGTATTCGCGTCCGACCAGGCACTCCTGAACGAGGTAGCCCTCGGGTTCAATCCCGACAAGGCCTTCAGGGCCTTCGGAGCGCACGATTCCAATCGAGGCGCTGCCGCGCCGCGGCTTCGCGATGACCGAGCTTGGCAGGGAATCGGGATCACGCATGTAGTCGGCCAGCAGCATAGAGCGAGGGGTGGGGATCCCGACGGCGCTCAGCTGGGTTGCCGTATGAAGCTTGTCGCCCGTGACCCGCAACACGCTCGATTGTGGCACGACTACATGCACGCCAATCTGATCAAACTGGGCGCGAGACTCGCTCAATGGCATCAACTCTGGATCGATCGTCGGCACCAATAGCCCGACCCCATGCTCGCCACAAATGGCAGCGACTGTCGCAACGAAGGAGGGGTCACTACACCTCGGAACTTCAATGGCTTGATCCGCGACATGACAAGCCGCGCTCAATTCGGGAGCCACGTCGAGCGCCAAAATGCGAAGGTCGATGCCGAGTCGCACCGCGTCCTCGCGAAATGCATGCATCAGCCCCACACGCCGACCAGCGGACGAAACGGCGATGCAGTGGCGCGAATTGGGAGCTGCGCTAGGAGTTGTCATAGCCACTGAACTTCTCCACCGTGGCGTGCCCTGCACGGGAGATCCCCTCGCGTCGAAGCACGCGAAGAGGAGTCACGACAAGGACCCGGAGATCCAACCACAGAGAGCAGTGATCAACATACCAAACATCCATATCTAGCTTG
>CALBET010000751.1 GCA_937888665.1 uncultured Acidobacteriota bacterium | reverse complement strand
CCGAGATCGGAAGACTGGCGTGGCAGAAGGAAACCGGCTACCGGCAGCAGGCCCGAGTCGAGGGCACGTTCCTCCGGTATAAACGGATCCTCGGCGGCAGTCTCCGTGCGAAAGGGTTCGAGGCGCAGCAGCGCGAAGCGAGGGTGGGGTGCACCGTGCTGAACAAGATGTTGGCGCTCGGGAAGGCGCAGTCCTTTGCGGTCACGGCGTGATCGTCGGCGACGTCGACGTCGGATCGGTTCCGTGGTCGAACCATGCAACAACGCCGCGCCCTGGCGGTAGCTCGAGGCCTTGGCTCGGTGATCGGGGGGGCTCTAAAACCTCCTATCGTCGGTATGGTCGTGGCGACCCGGGCCAGCTCGGCTGTCGAGCCCGAGTTGATGACGATCTCCGTGAACGTTGGCGTCTCCGCCAGGGCCCCACCGCGCGAGGGCGACTTCTGGGTGCTGACCGAGGGAGACTGAGGATTATTCACCCGGGATTCTAATTGTCGCCGACCCGGAAGAATGATTGACGCCGGACAGAACGCCTCCTCGTAACGCCGCGAGACGATAGACCGCATTAGAAGGGGTCGCCACCTCGAGGTCAACGTCGGCAGGGTGCTCGGCACGACCGATGTCCGAGGCCGCTTTTGCCCCGCCCCGGACACAGACCAGCTCTCCGATCTCGGACGGCAGACGGACGACGGAGTGAGGCGCTCCTCGCGTGCAACATCCTGAACCGGATGACAGGCCTGGGCCGGCCGGCGTCCTACGGCGTCGCTCGCTGAAACGCCGTGAACCTGCGGTGCGGTGCGGGTGGCCCATCCTGCAACAACGCCCCTTGCACCTGATTGCACCCGAAGGACCCTTCGTCCGATCACGGCCACTGCTGCGCCCCATGCAGAATGCGAACGACGTAGACCGCGTCCCCGCGCACGGTGTAGACCACGATGTAGGGCAAGGGCGTCATGACGAGCTCGCGTGTGCCCTCCTTCTTGCCCAGCCTGCCGCGGTTCGGGAGCATCAGCAACGTGGCAGGCGCTTCGTACAGCGCCCGCACGAGGCGCTCTGCATGGGCCGGTGTGTGTTCGAAGAGGTAGTCCGCAATCCGTTCGAGATCCGCGGCTGCCTTTTGGGTCCACCGGAGTTCCATCAGCGACGGGACTGATGTTCGACCAGCTTCTGCTCCAGGCGGGTGCCGACGGCGTCGTGCGTCAGTACCTGCCCGGCGTCGATCTGAGCGAGTCCCTTCTCGACTTCGCGGACGAACCAGTCGTCGTAGTCGACGGCTCGCTCGATGGCTTCGCGGATCAGCACGTCGGCCGGAACGCCTCGCCGGCCAGCCGCCCGCGCCAGCTTGCCCTCAAGGTCCGGAGAGAGGTTCACTTTCATCGGGTCAGTGTACCGTCGGGACAGAGGGTGTCAACAGGATGAGGGTGTCGAGCAGCCGCATGGCGGCGCTGGTGCAGGTTGGGGCGCTCCACCTGTACGGCGATCGCGGCTCCGCTAGCAGTCGGAGTAGGGACACGGCTCGCGCCGCGCCCCCTCCAC
>CALBET010000750.1 GCA_937888665.1 uncultured Acidobacteriota bacterium | reverse complement strand
CGTAGCGCTCGGACTAGACCTGATAGCCATCGGCGATGTTGATGAGCTGTGTCGTGACCCGAAGGCGAGTGCCGGCCGTGCGAACGCTTCCCTCGAGCACGGTCTTGACGTTGAGCAGTTCTCCGATGCGACGGATATCCTGTGACTGTCCCTTGAACTGAAACGCGGACGTGCGCGACGCCACCTTCAAACCCGTGAGCTTCGTGAGGGCGTTGATGACCTCCTCGGCCATCCCCTCGCAAAAGTAGTCCTGGTCCTTCTTCGCGCTCATGTCGGTGAACGGAAGCACGGCAATCGACGGTTCGTCGGACTGGCTCGGCGCCTCGGTCGCTGGTCCGGTTCTGCTCCGCAGCCCGGCGAGGAAGTCAGTGATGGCCGCGTACCGCTGGGACTGGCTCTTGTCCAGGGCGCGGATGACGACGCCGGTCAGCGAGGCCGAGTCGTTCGTGAGCGCCGCCGGCGAGTCTTGCTGGATCGCGTGCGAGATCGCCAACAAGTTGTCGCCGCGGAACGGCGGATGCCCGGCGAGCATCTCGTACAGCACGACCCCCAGCGACCAGACGTCGGTCCGGTGGTCGACCTCCTCGCCCCGAGCCTGTTCTGGCGACATATAGGCCACCGTACCCAGGGCCGTGCCGGTTTGGGTGACGCCCTCCGTTCCGGCCAGCTTGGCCAGCCCGAAGTCGAGAATCTTCACCGTGCCGCCCTTGGCAATCAGCAGGTTGGCGGGCTTGATGTCCCGATGCACGATGCCCGCGGCGTGGGCCTCCGCCAGCCCCTCGCCGACCTGCATGGCGATGTCGATGGCCTCATCGAGCACCAGCGATCCCCGCTCGATCCGTTCTTTGAGCGTCTCCCCCTCGTAGTGGGCCATCACGAGGTAGAGCTGCCCGTCGTCGGTCTCGTTGATCTCGAAGATGGTGCAGATGTTGGGGTGGTCCAGGGCCGAGGCCGCTTGCGCTTCCTGCTGGAACCGCTGCTTGGCGGTCTCGTCTCGCGTGAGGTCGGGCGGCAACAGCTTGATGGCGACCTGACGCTTCAAGCGCGGGTCCTGGGCCGTATACACGACCCCCATCCCGCCGTGTCCGAGTTCGGCGGTGATGCGGTAGGGGCCGAGCGACGAGCCTGGGCTGAGCGGCATGGGGCGCGGCGATCATAACGCGAGAGGGTTCAGCCGAGCGAGCGGGGCGGGCAGCGGGGGAGTGGTCGCGGTGCTGGAATTGGTCGCCCACTCGTCGCAAGGGAGCACTTCGGCGGTCTTTGAGACCGACAGCAAACCGACGAGTGCTGACCGGCGGTTTCCGCATACCTACGCCGACGCCTACGGCCCGGCCCACGCACCACTGAGGAACGCAGATGCCGTGGTCACGAACTGATCGGTCAGCCCCTCGGTGACGATGGTCAGGTGGCCGCCGTTGGGCACGACCCACAGCCAGGACGTCGGAATCGCGTCGTGCATGTCCAGCGCGATATTCAGGGGAAAGAGCGGGTCCCGGTCGCCATGCACCAGGAGCGTTGGCGCCGTAATGGTGGCCAGCGCATCAGCCGTGAAGCGCATGTCGTCGTAGCTGGTCGCGAACCCGCGACTGACATTCCAGAGCGCGCGGATCTGCGCGTCCCCGTGTTTGTGGACCCCGCGCATCATCGCCCACTCGTCGTCCGTGCGCGTCGCTTCGGTGGTCTCCCTCATCAGGGCGCGAGCCTGCTCGGGGAAGTGAGTGGTGGCGCTGATCAGGATGACCGACTCGACCCGCTCCGGCTGCTGCGTCGCCATGTGCAGGAGCGTCATGCCGCCGCCGCTCATGCCGATGGCCTTGAAACGATCGACCCCGAGGTGATCGAGCAGGGCGAAGACGTCGAGGGCGGACTGGCGCATCGTGAAGGTGCCGCCGGGGTTCGTCGACCCGCCGTGCCCGCGCAGGTCCGGAATGATCAGGCGGTAGTTCGGCCCGAAGCGCTCCAGGCCGCCGAGAATCGTCGCCCAGGTGTCGCCCGAGCCGAGGAAGCCGTGCAGCAGGACCAACGGCTCGCCGGTGCCGTGGACCTGGTAGCGCATCTCAATGTCGTTGACCACCACGGTGTGGTCGCCACCGTCCTGGGCGCGGACGACGTGGGTCATTCCGAGGGCGAACAGTAAGAGACAGAGTGTCAGCTTCATGCAGTAGACCTCCGTGGCGCGTTTTCAGTGCACAGTCGGGCTAGCAGCCCGTGGTGGAAGTCCCGCTGCATTCGAGCGGCGCTGCAATCCGCCG
>CALBET010000749.1 GCA_937888665.1 uncultured Acidobacteriota bacterium | reverse complement strand
CCATGCCCCTCGGCGCTTCGGAGATCACTCTGGAGGAGTCCACCAGCCTGTATGCGGGCCTTATCTCCGGTACCGCGTGGTCCTTTCCCGGGCGCGCTGGCGTGCGTGACGTGGACAGCCCGCCGTCGCCGGCGCTCCTCATCTCAGAGGTTCGGGATGTGGACGGCAAGGTGTTGTATCGGGCGCGCTCCGAACCGAAGCGCGTCGCCCAGCCCGCCGTCGCCGAAATGAGTGCCGATATCCTACGTAATGTGGTTCGGTGGGGGACAGGCCGGCGGGCGCTCGACGCGGTCGCGCTCAACGGTGCCGCGGTCCCGCTGGGTGGCAAGACAGGTACGACCAACGAGTTTCGAAACGCCGCCTTCATGGGCTTCGCGCCCCGCTACGAGCACGGTCGATTCTCGGCGCCCGACGGCTTCGTGGTGGGGGCCTACGTCGGCTACGACGACAACCGGCCTATGGTTCAGAGCGGTATCAAGCTCGCGGGCTCCAGCGGTGCGCTGCCGGCCTGGATCACGACGATAAACGGCATGGCCCAGGCCGGACTGCTTGGTAATCCGACTGATCCAGGCGGCGAGCGATTCTGGCCGCTCCGGGAGCCCTCGGACATGGTTCGAGTGCCAGTGATTGAGGGCGTGGGACTGTTGGATGAAAGCCTCGAATACGATGCTGAAAAGCCATCGATGTTGGTTCCCCGTGCGGCGGTGCCTTCAGAGGTCGAGTTCGACCCCTTTGAGCGTCCCAGACGAATCTCCCCGTCGACTGATCGCGCCGCAGAACCGAGCGAGCGTCCCCCGGTTCTGTGGGGACCCACCCGCAAGCGACGTTAGAATGTCTCGATGAGCTACGAGGCTATTGTCATAGGCTTGTTGACGTCGGTCGCGGCGATAGTGGGCGCGCTGTTCTGGAAGCTGCTGGTCCACCCCGAAGACACGCTCGCCCATTGGAGTGATCGGGCGGTCACCGACGACTCGTGGTTCGACCACAATCCCGCGGCGGTGCGGGCTCTTCGAACGGTCGGTGCGGGGTTGTTGTTCGTGCTGGGATTCGTCACTGGCTATGCCTTGACGTTCCTCACGCAGACCGGTTGACGCCTGCGCGGCTCGGGTTAGTTCAGCGGTCTGATTGGCTAGGTAGCTCAGTTGGTTTAGAGCGCACGGTTCATACCCGTGTTGTCGGCGGTTCGAGTCCGCCTCTAGCCACTCCCTGATTTCGGGCGTTGCCGTGCAGGGGCGCTGCCCGAATGGCTAATCGCCGCTCTTCGGACCGCATCGCCATTGGCGGAAGGTGGTCAGATCGTTGAAGTTTGCGGCGACATCGTCGTCGACGGGCACTCGCGTTGCGCCCGCCAACAACGTTCGAATCCCGCCTGCGGGCGCCTGGTTCTTTACAGCCTCGACGAGCGACGGATCCAGGAGCACGGGGTGTCCAGGCTCACCGCTGCAGTTCTCGGGGACCGCGGGCGCACAAGCAGCCAAAACCCGGCGCAGCGTCTCGGGCGAAGCCGGCGCCGAGTCGACGGGGGTGACCCAGCAAGATCCCGTCACGCCGGCGCTGTTGAGCGCCAGGGAGAGCGAGTCCGCTGGCCAGGTATGCGCCCAGGCGGTGTTTTCGACAACGATGACGCCCTTGGGGAGCACCTTCTGGACCTCATCGGCATGGGCACCGACCACGACGATTATCGGATCAGCGAAACCATTGAAGGATTCAACGTGAACGCAGAGCAACGGGCGGCCACCTACTTTGAGTAGGGGCTTCGGCCGGCCCATTCGCGACGAGCCACCAGCGGCTAAGATCACTACAGCGGGCGGGTCGACAGGCACGCTACTGGTATAGTCGACACAGCGCCGGACCACGACGGATGCAGCGAAAGAAGGCTTCGTACTTTCGGAGCAACAAGCTACTGGCGGGTGTAGACGCCGAAGATCTCGATCGATTGGCGACTCGGAGCGAAGTGGTTCGCGTGTCGCGGCGGTCCGCGGTCTGGACGCACCGATCGCCCTCGGAGTCGGTCTATTGGATCCGGTCCGGGGTCGTGCGGGTGGTCGGTCCGGTGCAGCCAAAGCGCGAGCTGACCTTGCGGTTTCACATCAAAGGTGAGCTTTTCGGGGAACACGCGCTGTTCGATGCGGGACCGCGATTGACCCTCGCTGAGGCGCAGGCTGACGCCGTGATCTACGCCACTCCGGCCACCGAAGTCCGAGGGCTGCTGCGCGCCAACGGCGAGGTCGCCATGCGTGTCGCGCGCCTGATGTCTGGCCGCGCCAGGCGTCTTGAGGCCCGGCTCGCTGGGGTGACCTTTCTTAGCGCGCCTTGTCGCCTCGCCGCCCTGTTCCTCGAGCTGGCCGAAGACTTCGGTGTGCGAGACAGCCGTGGCGTGATCATCAATCTCCGACTCACGCATAAGGAGATGGCATCGCTCATCGGTGTCACCCGAGAGACCGTCAGCTTTTGCTTGCTCGACATGCGGAAGGACGGGCTGATCGAGACTGAGGGCAAGCGGGTGGTTCTGCTGGATCCCAAGCGCCTGAAGAAGATGTCGCTGCTGTGATGGTCGCGGTTCGTGTCCTCGCTGTATAGTTGCTCCTCTGGAGCCCTCTTGAATCTCGCCCGCGTCCTGGTCCTGTCCATCATTGCCGTATCGGGTACGGCCAATGCCGGTGATCTCGACATCGGTGTCGGTGCGGCGCTGGCCATGGACCTGCCTGATCGGATCTCGAAGGACTATGCGCACTTCGGCCCTGGCCCGAGCGTGCAAGTCCCGATTCGATACGCGCTAGCTCCGAGCGCTCGGCTTCGGGCAACTGTGCGGGCAGACCTCGGCACGGGAGAAGATCGCGTCACCTGGGGCCAGAGCATCGATGGCGCCGAGCAGCGGTTCTTCGATGACGAGCACTTCGCGATGTTCATCGCGGCTGGATTGACGGCCGGGCCAGAGATCACGATCCCTCTCGACGGCCCCATCGCGCCTTACTTCGGCGCCGAGGCGGGGGCGGTGTGGATCGGCACCTATCACTCCCTGAATGGCGTCACTCAGCAGTTCATGGATCCCACCGAGAACGACCTCAAGAGTACGGGAAATATAGATCCCTACACATCCCAGGTGGCGTTCCTTTCAGACGTACACGTCGGGGGCATGACCGACGGCGACATCGGAGCCTGGTTCGAACTCGGCTACTCCTTGGCGTTCGTCGGCGAATCCGACCTGACAAAGACCATCCCTGGTTACAAAGCCCGGCGAGCCGCGTATGGCTGGAACGTTGCGCGGATCGGTGCTGGGGTCAACTTCCGTCTCTAGAGACATGGTCTTTGGCACCAAATAGGTTAGGTGGCCGACTTATTTCATGTAGGTGTGGTGATGAGGCTTTATCGCGCTAAAATCCCGACGATCGC
>CALBET010000748.1 GCA_937888665.1 uncultured Acidobacteriota bacterium | reverse complement strand
GGTGAGAGCCACTTCCATCGCCAGCGGGGTGAGGCGGTCCAGGATCAGCTCGGCGACGGCGGTGTCTACGCCTGCGCCGCAGATGTTTTGGCAGACCGGGGTGCCGTTGGTGATTCCTTCGCGCTGGCAGGCGTAGTCGGGTACCAGGGTTCCGTTGCAGCGTTTGTGGTAGCGCACAGTCATGCGTTTGCCGCACTTGCCGCATACGACCAGCCCCTGCAGCAGGGCGGGGCCTTCTCGGGCGGGTCCGGCTTTTCGGTCCTCGCCGTGTGCGGCGGCGTTGGCGGCCAGGGTGGCCTGGTTGGCGTCGAATTGGGTGAAGGTGATGTATCCGGGGTGGGCGTCGGGGAGCAGGACGGTCCATTCCTGGCGTGGTTTGGTGATGGTGCGTATCTTGCCGTTGGGTGCGGGGAGGTGGCGTTTACGTCCGTAGCAGTAGGCGCCGGCGTATCGGGGGTTGTGCAGGGTATCGAGCACGTGGTCGTGGCCCAACGGTTTCCAGTAGAGCTGGCTGGCGCGGGGGCCGGTGAGGTGACGCGCGGGGAAGGTCAGGCCTTGGGCGTTGAAGGTCTTGACGACCGCGCGGGCTGACCCGGTCTGGGTGAACACGTCGAACAGGTGGGTGACCGCGTCGCGGACGCCGCTGTCGGGGTCGAGTACGACGTGGCCGGCCGGGTCGTAGACCAGCCCGATGGGCAGCCGCACCGGCAGTTGCCCGCGGCGGGCCTTGGCCAGCAGCCCGCCCTGCATGCGGGCGTGCAGGAAGTGCAGTTCGGCCTCGCTCATCGTGCCTTTGAGGCCCAGCAGGAGCCGGTCGTTGAAATCGCACGGGTTATAGAGCCCGTCCTCGTCGCAGATCAGGGTGTCGTGCAGGGCGCAGATCTGCAGCAGCTTGTGCCAGTCTGCGTTGTTTCGGGCCAGCCGCGAACATTCCAGCCCGAGCACGATCCCGGCCTTGCCGAGCGAGACGTCGGCGACCAGCCGCTGGAAGCCTTCCCGGTTGGTGGCGCTGGCCCCGGAGCGGCCCTGGTCGACGTCGATGACGATGACGTTGTCCTCGGCCCAGCCCAGCGCGGTGGCCTTGCCGCGCAGATCGTATTGGCGGCGCGCGGATTCGGTGTTGTTGACGACCTGATACAGCGTCGATTGCCGGACATAGAGGTAGGCGTCGCGGCGCAGATGTGTGGCGGTGACCTTGGATACGGTGTCGTTCACGAGGCGCTTCCTTTCACGAGGGAGAGGGTGATCGATGACTCAAGAGGCTTAGCCGGCGTGCGCCAGCGTCATCGCCGCCAGTACCGCGACGATGTCGACGGTGGCGGCAGGCAGGAACCAACCGCAGGCCCGGGGATCCTCACCTCCTTTGCTGCTGGGATCGGACATGGACGGGGTCGAGGTGGACAAGGTCGGGGCCTGCGCTTGCGTTGCTGCCGTACCGCCGGGGCCGGCCCCCGCGGTGGGCCACGCGCGCATCCAAGCGGCCATCCCCTTGGTGGCCAGCACACCCCAACCCAGCTGCCAGCCCTCGGTGTGACCGGCCAGCACCTGGGCGCGCAGCCGTTCGTAGCCGTGGGCCAGCTGCCGCGGATCGGCGCCGAGATCCCCGACGACAGTGTGGTCAGGGACTTTTCGAGCTCCGGTCGTGCCCCTCGCTCCGTTTGAGCGCGCGTTCGATCGAACGGGGATGCACTCGCAGACCGAACCGCTGCCCCACCAACTCCGCCAGCTGGGCCGGCCGCAACGCAGCGTCGGCCACCAACAACGACGCAATGTGGTCGAGGACCTCGCCGGTCAGCTTGTGCCCGCCACGGGGGCCCGACTTGGCCGGCACCAACGCCGGCAACCCGCCAGCGGCGAGTCCGGCCGCCGCCTGGTAGTAGGACTGCCGCGAGAACCCGAACGCCGCGGCAGTCGAACTCACGCTCACACCGTCTTCGTTCACCCGCCGCAGCATCTCGTACTTCACCTGCACCACGTCGCGGGCGTCGAAGAAGTCGTCGCCGACGAATGCCTCGTCGGTCACCGCCTCCGGATGGGGATGTAGCGTCCTGCTGGCACGCAGCGCATCGGCCTTCGAATCGTTCCTCTTCGGTCCACTCATGCCGACTCCTCAAATTGACTGTCAATCCAATTATGCCCACGCCCGTAGCGGTCATCGCAACGACACACCGCAGTAACCGCGTAATACAGATGCCATCGGCATGATCAGTCGCCAAATTGAGAAGCCGCAGACAAAGATGCGACAAAATTACCGTGACATTCACGGCGTAATCTCCATGACACCGTGCGCGCCGCCGGATGACAGGCGCGCGACCAAGTCGGAGAGCTCCAAAAGGCCCGCAACGTGAAACGGGGCACGCCCCGCAGCGAGAACCACAAACGGGTCCTCTGCCACCACATCGGTCCACTCCGCAGGAAGCGAGACCAGCGCCCCACCCTCGTCGCAGACGTAGACCCGGTCACAATTCCAGTTCTTGCGGCGCTTCACGAACTCCAGCTGCCGCCCGAACAACGGATGGAATCGATGAGTCACCCGCACCAGAGCGGAATAGGCCAGACCATCGCCATCGGGCGCACTCGACGGTCCTGTCCAACGGGCGCACTGAGGGCTACAACCGGCTGGTGAAACAGGCCAAGCGGGTCGGCTGTGGCTTCCGGAATCGAGACAACTCAGCCCGCCGGATACGATTCCACTGCACCCGCAAACAGCGGGCCGCAACCCAGACTTCATGCTGATTGCCCGGTCAAAATCGAAGAGCCACCATATCGATCTTGCCCTTCACATCGGGCAAGCCTTCACGGCCACGCGCTCAAACTTCGTGAGGCACGTCGGCCGGTTAAGCGGACAGCGATGATGTTAAACTCGGCCACCGTAACGTGCGGTTGAATTCTTGAGTTGGGAGATTTCAATTTCTAGAAAGTAC
>CALBET010000747.1 GCA_937888665.1 uncultured Acidobacteriota bacterium | reverse complement strand
CCACCAGATTCACGAACACCCCGAACTGGGCAACCGCGAAACCGAGACCGCGGCGCTGGTGGCCGACCATCTGCGCGCCCTCGGGTTCGACGATGTCCGGACCGGCGTCGCCCACACCGGGGTCATCGCGGTGCTGCGCGGCGGCAAACCGGGTCCGGTGGTGGCGGTCCGCGCCGACATGGATGCCCTGCCGGTCACGGAAGACACCGATCTGCCGTTCCGCTCGACCGTTCGGTCCACCTACTTGGGACAGGAGGTCGGAGTGATGCACGCCTGCGGGCACGATGTGCACACGGCGGTGCAACTGGGCGTGGCCTCCATTCTGAAGTCCCTACAAAACGACCTGCCGGGCACCGTCGTATTTCTGTTTCAACCGGCGGAGGAAGGCCCGCCGCCCGACGAGGAAGGCGGCGCCTCGTTGATGCTCGAAGAGGGCGCCTTTGCGGAACCTCGCCCGGAGGCGGTGTTTGGCTTGCACGCGAGCGCCCAGCTTCCTGTCGGCAAGGTCGCCTACACGCCGGGTGGCGCGCTGGCCGCGGTTGACCACTTTCGGGTGACGATTCGGGGTGTACAGTCCCATGGCGCGGCTCCGCATCTGGGCATCGACCCGGTCGTGATGGCCGCCCAGGTGGTCTCGACGCTGCAAACGATCCGGTCCCGCAACCTCTCGCCGCTGGCTCCGAGCGTGGTGACCGTCGGGATGATTCGCGGGGGCACCCGCTTCAACATCATTCCAGGCGAGGTGGAGCTGGAGGGGACGGTGCGCACCTATGACGCCGAGGTGCAGGACACCGTGGAACGTCGGATACGAGAGATTCTGGACGGCGTCACGCGGGCCGGCGGCGGGTCGTTCGAGCTGGACTACGACCGGATTACGCCGGTCACCATCAACGACCTCGAGCTGACAGCACGGTCGGTGCCCAGCCTGGTAGCGGCACTCGGCGAGGACAACGTCCCGAGGGCCGACCCCTGGATGGCCGGAGAAGACTTCTCGCTGTTCGCGAACGAGGTCCCGGGGTTTTTCTACATGCTCGGCACGCTGGCGCCGGGCACCACGTCGGGCGACCACCACTCGCCGACCTTCCGTGCCGACGACGCAGCGGTACCGATCGGCATGCGAACAATGGCCTACACGCTCTGGGACTATCTCAGCGCCGCCGGCACACGCTAGCGCTAGCACCGCGGGGCCGACCGACGGACGCGGGTCAGTCCTTGGCCCGAGCCTCCAGGATGCGGGCGCCGCTCAGCACGTTGATCATCGCGTGATTGCCTTCGTGGCAGGCGTATTCCCAAAGCTGGCCCGCTGTGACGCCGCGTGAGGCGTGGTCGGTGGTCATGGGGGCCGAGACGGTCCAGGACTGGCTGAAGACCTCAGGGTCTTCCATGGTGAACGTGTAATCGATCGACTCGGGCCCGACCCGAGTGAAACGCTCGACCAGCCGAAGCGACGAGCGCGACTTGCGCCAGGGGGAGCTCCAGTAGGCGTCCGACTTGTCAACGAAGTTGATAGTCTCGACGACCAGCGTGTCGCCTTCCCAGCGCCCACGTGCTTCACCGGTCCATTGCTCGATGCCGTTCAACGGCCGATCTCTGGTCGGAATCACTCGCAGCTCGTGGTACATCTCGTGCAGCATCACGACCTGGCCCGGGGTCTGAAACACCAGCAAGTTCATGTTGTAGGGCTGCAGCGGGACCATATTAGGCAGGCCGTCCGTGATGCAGCGCTCGCCGGTATCCATATCGGTCCAGGTGTCGAACGGACCAACGCCGTATCTGGCCACCTCGCCCTCGTAGATCTCCTTCGCGCCGGGCGCCCAGGGAATCGCGCCGTCGGGCGGGTCCACAATCAACGACGTCCGGCGGCTATCGGTAATGACGCTGCCGGAATCGAGCCAGACCTGGTTGTAACCGCCGACACTCCCCGGAGGGGCCTTCCCGTCGTTCGCCGCCCAGTTCTCGATGGTCTGCTGCTCCATCGCGGCCGCCTCTTCGTCTGTCAACGAGGTCTTGTCCGCCAGGCGACGGGGTCGTTCGAGCGGGGTGAGAGTGGCCGACGTCCAGAGGCCCTGCAAATCAGGCTCACCCCACGGCGTCCGCGGTGAGGGCGAACTCGAACCGACGCCCTCCTGACCCATCGCGCCACCCGGAACGAGGACCGCCAGTGCCACCGCCGCGAACACCGGAGCGAGCAACCTATGACTCATGAGACATCTCCCTACGCGCTACATGCTGGTCAATAGAGGGCTACAGGATACGACAACCGGCGCCGCGAGGACGAGCCGTCAGGTGGTGGTCTTTGAGCCGTTCGACGGATCCGGCTCGAAGACACCGCCGGCGGCGTCTTCGACCACGGTGATCAAGGCCGAGAGATCATCTCGCCCACGGCCACGACCGATCAGGCCGTTGATGAGCTGCATGGTCACCGCGGCGGCGGGAAGAACCGCGCCTCGGTCGTGGGCCAGGCTCAGGGCGATGTCCATATCCTTGTGATAGAGCCGTGACTCGATGCCGGCGCGAAAATCGCGAGAGGCCATGCGCGTGCCAAACAGGTCCAGAACCCGGCTCGACGCGACGCCGCCCATCATCACCTGCCGCACCTGTTCGACATCGAGCCCACACCGCCCCGCCAGCGTCAGAGCCTCGGCGGCGCCCTGGGCCGTCACCAGGAGCGCCAACTGATGACAGGCTTTCGTGGTGTGCCCGGCGCCAGCCTCACCGAGGTGGAGGAGGGTGGTGCCAAGCAACTCGAACAGCGGGCGTGCTCGCTCGAACGCGGCCGCCGGCCCGCCCACCATGATGGTCAGCGACGCATCGGCCGCGCCTTGCGGCCCACCGGAGACCGGGGCGTCGAGCATGTCGACACCGCGAGC
>CALBET010000746.1 GCA_937888665.1 uncultured Acidobacteriota bacterium | reverse complement strand
GAATACCGACCGCGCCGTAGTAGACCGCCAAGGTGTAGAAGGTTGTCTCGGTGCTCCCCTGAAACGTGCTGACCAGTGGGACCGCACGAACAACGAACGGCGGCCTGATCAACAGCGAATGAGGCAAGCACCGCTACGCCGTGATGCCGCCCTTGACGAAGACGCCGCCCTTCACCGTTGCCACGTTGACGAACTGCTGTCGCAGCTCGCGGGTGTGGGCCTCCGGGCGGGAGCCGTCGCCAAACGTGAAGCTTCCCTGCTCAAGCTCGAGGACGGCCACGTCGGCCGACGAACCGGGTTCGAGCGACCCCACCTTCTCAGGGTAGTTGAACATCTTCGCGGGGTTCGTCGTCACGCCCTCGATCACCTGCTCGAGGCTCAATCCCAGGTGGAGAAACTGCGACATCGGCAGCAGCACGCTGGCCGGGGTCCCGTCCGGGTTCCGTGCCACGTCGGTCGAGATCGCATCCGGGAACCAGCCTTGGCTCGTCGCCTTCTCGGACACCTCCCACTGATGGTGCGTCGTGGCGAGTTGGCCGTCGGTGAAGATGCCGCGATCCTTGAGCGCCAGAATCTGTGGGAGCACCGCGTCGGCCTGGGTCAATTGGCTCCCGAAGATGTTGGACGTGTTCTCGGACGGGGGGTTGAAGGGATGAGCGAGTATGTCGCCCGCCTTCATGATCGCGAGCAGGTCCGGCTCGGTGGACCAATGCATCATGATTGGCACGCCAGTCTGGTCGGCGATCTCCCGCGCTGTCGTCATGACGGAGATGTCGTGGCCGAGATCCTCGTGCTTGCCCCTGACGCGAACCTTGACCCCCACGATCAGATCCCGATGCGCCTCGATGACCCGGAGGGCGGATCTGGTGTTGATCAGCCGAGGGTCGAGGTAGATCTCGTCGGTGCAGCAGCCAGCCGTCGAGATGTTCAGGAGCGCGTAGATCCGGGTTCTGGCTCCCTCGATGACGAACCTCCGGAACCCGGGAAACATCGATGCCCCAGTCGTTCCGGCATCGACGATCGTCGTGACACCAGACAGGTTGCCGACGAGATCGGAGTTGACGCCGAGCGGCGTCCCGTATTCGTACACGTGGGAATGCAGGTCGATCAGCCCGGGCGTGACGATCTTGTCCGTAGCGTCGAACACCTGGCGGGCCTGGGCCCGCGGGATGTTCTCGTCGATGCTGGCGATCCGCCCGTGCAGGATAGCGACGTCACGCACCGCGGATAGGCTTTGCGCCGGGTCGATCACCCGACCGCCGACGATCAGTAGATCATAGGTCGCCTCTGACGCCGAGGCCTGCCCGGTGGCGGGGGCCGGAGAAGCGCCTGCCTCCATCGGGAGAGAACTGAGGCCCGGCATGACGACCGCCGCCGCTCCGAGTTGACCGAGAAAAGTCCGTCGAGTTGGCCGTGCCATGATGCCTCCACGCTCGCGGGGATGACCGTCGCGCCCCCGCCGCCGATCAAGGACGGACTATAGCTCAATCCGCGTCACACCCCGGCGCAAGCACCGATCTTCGACCCCAATGCTCGACCTCGTCGTTGCGCGCTTGCACAATCGCGCTCCCGAGCTTATCGTGTGCAGAATGGACTGCGTGCAGGCACGCCAGGTTCCAGGCGGGAGGCACAAATGAGGAAGCGATCTATCGCGACGCTGGTGGCGACGGTGGCTCTCGCGGTGATAGCGTCGACGGGGACGGCAGGGCAGGTTCCAGACGGGTGGACCGCGCCGCGGACACCCGACGGGCACGCCAATCTCCAGGGCATCTGGGCGAGCGATTCGGCGACGCCGCTGGAGCGCCCGGAGGAACTGGCGGACAAGGCGACGCTGTCCGACGAAGAAGTGGCGACGCTACGGACGCGCGCGGCCGAACTGTTTGATGGCGAAACCGATGCGGCGTTCGGAGACAGTGTGTTCCGGGCCGCGCTCGGCGACAGGCAGGACTATCAATCCGGCGACGGTGTCACGAAGGCAACCCCCAAGGGCACCGGCAACTACAACCAGTTCTGGTTGATCGACCGCTGGTTCGACAATCGCACGTCCCTGATCGTCGACCCGCCGAACGGGCGCATCCCGCCTCGGATGGCCGAAGCGGAGCAGCGGTCTGAGGCGGCGCGCACCGCCCGCGCGACGAATGGTCCGCAGACACTCTCCGAGGAGCTGACGCGGCTGGGTTCAGGGCTTCGCTGCGGCGGTGGCCGGGTCCCGATGACCGGTCGCGGATATAACAGCAACTACCAGATTTTTCAGAGCGCGGACCATATCGCCATTCAGATGGAGATGATGCACGACACGCGCCTGATTCCGATTGGTGACCGATCGACCGCCTCACCCGGCCCGCGAAGTGACCTGGGGACCTCTCGCGGTCACTGGGACGGTGACACGCTGGTGGTCGAAACCACCAACCTGTCACGGGGGGCCAGCGGCTCGTCGCCCGACCTGCGGCTGACCGAACGGTTTACCCGGGTCGGCCCCGACACCCTGCAGTACGAGTACACGATGGACGACCCCTCAACCTGGACCCAGCCGTGGACGGCCCGTGTCTACATGCGTCCGGCACCCGGCACCGGCGTGATCTACGAGTTTGCGTGTCACGAGGGGAACTACGCCATCGAGCACACGCTACGCGGCGCGCGGACGCAGGAGCTGTCAGAGTCACGGTAAAGACTCTGGTCACAACACGTGAGCCACCTTCTGGTGTCGGCGGCCGTCCCGCCAGGCCGCGAGGAGCGCCCATGGCGCGGGGAACATCGGGGTTGACCTCGGGGCAGGCACGGCGTCATGCTCAGCCCGAACGGGACCTGGAGCTCCCTCAGCACGCGATGACACTCACCCGATCTGTGAAGGCGTGGCTGGCGGGAGCCCTGCTGTGCGTCGTGCCCGGACTCGCGCACGCGCAGACGTACGACGGGCCCCGCACCACGGCAGGGCACCCGGATCTCAGTGGCATCTGGCAGGTGCTCGGCAGCGCCGCGTGGGACCTCGAAGCGCACAACGCCCAGGACGGGATTCCCGCCGGCCTCAGCGTCGTCGACGGCGGCACCATCCCGTACACGCCGGCGGCCGCCGCGCGACGCGAGACCAACCGCGCCAACCGGCTCACCCACGACCCGGTCCGGAAGTGCTTTCTTCCAGGAGTGCCCCGCATCACCTCCTTGCCGTGGCCGTTCCAGGTCGTGCAGACACCGGACCTCATGGTGATGAGCTACGAGTATGCCCACACCGTGCGTCTCATCTACACCGACGGCAGTCCGCATCCTCTACCGAACGACTTCTGGATGGGCGATTCCCGCGGTCACTGGGCCGACGATACGCTGGTCGTGGACACGACCCACTTCAACGGGGAGACCTGGCTCGACGCGGCCGGAAACTTCCATAGCAACGAGTTGCACGTCGTCGAGCGCTATACACCGGTGACGGAGTATCACATCGACTACGAAGTGACGCTGGAGGACCCGCAGGTCTACACCCGTCCCTGGACGATGCGGCTGCCGATCTACAAGCGGATGGAGCCGGGATTGCGGTTGCTCGACTACGACTGCGTCGACCACCTGCTCGGCGCGCTCTCGCAGAGCGAAGGAGGTGCACAGTGAACACGGTGCACGTTGGTCGAATCGCGGTGGTCGCCATGAGCCTGGCTGCGGTGACCATGACCCCGTCGACCGCCGCGGGCCAGGGCGGCGCGTTCGAGCCGCCTCGGACGACCTGGGGCGACCCCGACCTGAGTGGGCACTACCTGCCGGGACCCTACCAGGCGCTGGAGACCCCGGCCAACGATGGGTGGGCACCTCCCGAAGGGGCCAACCTGGGACAGGGCGCCGCGTTCTCGCGCTTCTTCGAGCCAGACCCAGACGCGCCGGCACAGCCGCGCGCCAGTGCCCCGTCCGGTCCCATGATCATCGATCCGGCGAGCGGCCGGGTGCCGTTGCAACCATGGGCCACCGAGCAGCGAAATGAAATCATGGCCCGGCAGAACCAGCTCGAGCACCTCGATCCTCGCGTACGGTGCCTGCCGGCGGCGTTCCCGCGCGCCCATCTGCCGGTCGGCTACAACACCTATCAGATCGTGCAAGGCCCCGGGTACGTCCTGATGCTCTACGAGTGGAACCATCACTCGCGCTACATCCCGCTCGACGCCAGTCCACATCCGGACCCAGCCATCAAGCTGGGCATGGGTGACTCGCGGGGCCACTGGGACGGCACGACACTCGTTGTCGACACGACGAACTTCACCGACAACACGTGGCCTGTGGGGCACGGCGCACCCCCGGACGACGCGCCAGGTACGGCTCTGACGACCGGGCATGGCATCTTTCACAGCGGCCAGTTGCATGTCGTGGAGCGGTTCACATTCGTCGATGCCGACACGATTCAATACGAGGCCACCATCGAGGACCCCGACGTGTTCACCCAGCCGTGGACGCTCCGATACAACGGCCTGCAGCGGGCGCCGGACGACCACATGCTGTTCGAGTACGCCTGCCATGAGGGCAACGGGCGCAACCTGTCGCTCCTGACAGGCACCGACGTCGAGGCGGCACGGGTGCATCCGATTCGGTAACCTGCACGAAGCTCAGGCCCTTCCCGGAGCGCTGAGCCGCGTGTGAACGAGGTAGGACAGATGCGACCGACTCACCAGTTGACCGTAAGCGTCGCCGTCGTCTTCCTGAGCGCCGGCCCGGCCGTGGCGCATCACGCGTTCTCGGCCGAGTTCGACTCGAACCGGCCGATGCAGCTGAAGGGGACGGTGAACCGCACGGAGTGGATCAATCCCCACTCCTGGATTCACATCGACGTAAAAGACGAGAGCGGCAACGTCGTGACCTGGGCGATCGAATGCGGGGCCCCGAACTCGCTGATGCGACGGGGACTGAACAAGAACTCGATCCCGGTCGGCACCGAGTTGGTCGTCGACGGCTTCGGGGCCAAGGACGGGTCCACCACGGCGAACGCGCGGGACATCACCCTGCCCGACGGTTCGCAATTCTTTGTCGGGTCTTCCGGCACCGGCGCGCCGTACGAGCCACCCAGGTAATCAGGCGCGGGCCAGTGTCGATCCGCGCACCAGCGCCCTGAAACGGCTCGAACTCGACGCGTCACCAGGCGGCGGCGCTATCCGAACATCAGGTTGACGATGAAGACTCCGGCCAGGATGCCGGCGATATCGGCGAGGAGACAGGCTGGGACCGTATGCCGCGTGTCGCGAATACCGACCGCGCCGTAGTAGACCGCCAAGGTGTAGAAGGTTGTCTCGGTGCTGCCCTGAAACGTGCTGACCATGTAGCCAATCAGAGAGTCTGGACCATAGACGGTCATCGTCTCCGCCAGGACGCCGAACGCCCCCTGTCCGGACAACGGTCGGAGCAGCGCCATCGGCAGCACCTCAGCCGGCATGCCGATCAACGCGGTGACGGGCGCAATGACGCCGGCGATGAGATCGATACCGCCCGACGCTCTGAACATGCCAATCACGACGAGGATGGCAACGAGGTAGGGAATGATTCGGATCGCCACCTGGAATCCCTGCTTCGCGCCTTCAGCAAGCGAGTCGTAGACCCGAACGCCGCGCACCCACCCATACAGGATCAACGCCGCGACCAAGGTCGGGAGCATCCAGCCACCGCTGACGGCGGTCACGATGTCGATGGGCGCCTGGCCCCGGAGGCCCCAGACAAATCGCGTCAACAGGCCCGCCAGCACCAGCCAGAAGAGCCGACCCAGCCACTGGCGCGTGGGCAC
>CALBET010000745.1 GCA_937888665.1 uncultured Acidobacteriota bacterium | reverse complement strand
TTCTGTACGTGGGTGGTTGATGACTGGAAAGGGCCAGCGAGCTAGGACACCCACTTCAGCTGAGCCGAACCAGGCGATACGCGAAGAATGGTGAGGATCGCGCGGAACCGACGAGGCCGGGCGGGCGAGCGGCGAACGATTCGCAGTTCGTCCGCCTGTCGGCGTCGTCGTGGGAGCGTGGCGCTTGCCTTGCTCGTGGCTTCTCTGGTGGCGTGCCACGGCCGGACTTCGCCGACATCCGGCGAGGTCAGGCTCACGATCGGCTATGCCGCTCCCGCCGGACTCAGCGAGCTCGCCTCCCTGCTCACGAGTGACATCCTGATCCACACCGGGGCGGATGGCAGAGTTGAACCGATGCTGGCCAAGTCCTGGTCGGTGAGCGATGACGGCACTTCCGTAACCGTCGAGTTGAGAGAGGATGTGTCGTTTCACGACGGCAGCCTGTTTACGGCAGCCGACGCGAAAGCCACGCTCGATGATCTGCGCGAGCTTCCCGGACGGCTGGCCCGCAACCCGATCCTCGAAGATATCGAGGCGATCGTGATCGAAGGGCCGCACCGGATACGGATCGACCTGACCAGACCATCCGCCCAATTGCTGCTATTGGCGTTGGGTGTACGCGTCGAGAAGCCTGGGCTGGGAGGGGAGCGCGTCGGGGTCGGGCCGTTCTATATCGAGACGCAAGGGATTGAGGAGACGACGCTCCGAGCCCACGAAGACTACTACCTGGGTCGTTCCGACATCGACAAGGTCGTCATCAAGACCTACGCCTCGGTGCGCATGGCGTGGGCGGCCATGATGCGGTCCGAGATCGACCTCTTGTTCGATGTCCCGATCGAGGCACGTGAGTTCGTCGAGGCTGACACGAGCGTCCACCTGTTCTCGCGCGACACACCCTACGCGTATGCCCTCATCTTCAACACACGTCGGCCACCTTTTGACGACGACAGAGTGCGGGTGGCATTGAGCCATGCGGTCGACCGCCAGGCGATCATCGACGGCGCCCTCCGGGGCTGGGGCTCGATCGCGTCCGGACTGTGGCCGTCGCACTGGGTCTACGGGGGCAAGGAATTGACCTACGACTACGACCCCGAAGGCGTCGACCGGCAACTGTCCGACCTCGGCCTATTCGCACGATCGCCGAATGACCCGGACAACGCGAGTTTCCCCAGCCGGCTACGCTTCACTGCAATCGTCGGAGAAGACCAGGCGCAATTAGAACCGATCGCCCTCCAGGTTCAGCGGCAACTGCGCCATGTCGGTGTGGATATGGAACTCGATGCGAAACCGCAGGCCGAGATGGACCAACAGGTAGAGGGCACCGACTGGGACGCGGCGCTGCTGTCGCTCAACACCGCTCGCAGCCTCGGCCGTCTCTTTATGTACTGGCATTCGTCTGGGGAATTCGCCGTGTCGGGGTTCGCCGGGGCCGATGAGGCCCTCGACTCGCTCCGGTCAGCCGTGACGGAGGCGGATGCGATCAAGGCGGCCAGTGCGTTCCAGAAGATTCTGTTTGACAAGGCGCCCGCGATCTTCCTGGCAAACGCCGAGACCACTCGTGCGGTCGGCCGACGATTCGTGGTGGTTGACGAACCAGGTCGCGATGTCATCGAAACCTTGTGGCGTTGGGGCGTCGCCGACGACAGATCCGCCGGGGCCACTGAGCCGAACTGATGGGCAGCATCACGACGCGTTTCGTCATGCTCGTGGCGACGGCGGCCGTTGCCCCCCTCATGCTGTACGGCGTCGTGTCGGTGTACTCGCTGCAAGCCGGCACGCGGCAATCGGTAACTGATGGCAACCTGAACGTCGCCGCGAGGGCCGCTGAGCAGATCGAACAATACATAGAGCACCACGTCAGCGTCCTGAGATCGATCGCCGCAGACCTCAGAGATACCCAGCTTGAACCGTGGCAGGAAGTCGTGATTCTGAGGAATCACGTCCTCGATCTGGCTGTCTTTCGAGAGCTGACGCTGTTTGCGAGTGACGGTTCGGTCATCGCCACCAGCCGGCTCGGGAGCCCAGGCCTGGACCCGCCCCCGACGGCAACCGACCCACCGCTGATTGCGGGGGTGTCGGTTGACGAAGACTTCCTGCCGACCACGACGGTGTCGTTGCCCGTCGCTCGGCGCGATGGACGAGCGTGGCTCGTGGGTGAGGTCAGCCTCGAAGAACTGTGGCGTATGGTCGACCGGATCCGAGTGGGGCGGCAAGGCTTTGCGCTTGTCGTGGCCGAGGGAGGCCAGTTGATCGCCCACGGCGACCCGGACCAGAAACCGCGCATCGCCGCCGGGGAAAACCTCTCGGACCATGAGCTGGTCGTGGCGGTGGCGGCGCTCCGGTACCAGGGCGCCGCGGATGGCGCCAACGCTCCCCCACTCGTCCGCGAAACCGAGGACATCAGCGGCCACAGACTGTTGGCGGTGGCAGCGGCGGTGCCCGCGCTCAACTGGACCGTCATCGTGGAGCAGCCAGCAAGCGAGGCCTATCGCCTCTTGGACCAGCTCCAAACCCAACTGATAGCCGTCATCGTCGCGTCGCTCCTTCTCACGATCGCGTTCGGCTACTACTGGGGGCGTTCGTTCATTCGGCCCATTCTCGCGTTGACGCGCGGGACCGAGGCGATCGCGGGTGGACACCTGGAGGAGCGGGTGGCGATCGGAGGCACCGATGAACTGCATCAACTCGGCGAGTCGTTCAACAGCATGGCCGCGCGGCTTGACCAACTGCAGGAGGATGTCAGGCGGCAGGAACGCCAGGCCATGTTCGGCCGCATAGCCGCCGCGCTGGTCCACGATCTCTCGCACCCAATCCAAAACATCGGCAACAGCTGCCGGCTCATCGTCAAGCTCTTCGACGACCCTGAGTACCGGGCCACCTTCCGACGCACGGTCGATCGCGAATTTTCCTCGATCAAACGTGTGCTCGAAGACCTCCGAAATCTGGCGCGACCGATACCACTGGAGCATTTTCCGGTGGATGTCAACCGGTCCGTGTCCGAGGTCACGGAGTCGATGCAGGCCCTCGCGGATACCGCCGGCGTCGGCCTCGAAACGCGGTTGTCGGTCGACCGGCCGTTCATCGAGGGAGACTTGTTCGCACTGAGCCGGGTATATCGAAATCTGGTTCTGAACGCGATCGAAGCCACGGCGCCCGGTGGCGGCGTCACCGTCTTGGTGGAGGCCCAGGACGCTCGAATCCGGATCTCGGTCCACGACACGGGCACCGGTATCCCGCACGATCGGCTCGAAAACATCTTCGAAGACTTCGAAACCACGAAACGCCGTGGTCTAGGGCTCGGCCTGGCGATTTCGCGCAAGATCGTCGATCAGCTGGGCGGTGAGATCACGGTGGCGAGCTCAGTCGGGCGCGGCACGACCTTCCAGATGGAATTCGATCGGGTGGCGGCCCGCCCCGAGGTAGCCGCGACAGCGGCGGCGAGCTAGAGTCCGGGTCGCCCGTGGCCTGAGGGCACGACAGACTGCCCCGCGGAAGCAGAAAGTGAATTGGGTGTTTGTCAGGACAGGGGTAACCCCGACGGGGGTCGTTACGCCACCTACGCGGTGTAGGCCTAGCTACTGGAGACAACGATGTTTCAAAAATTGATCAAGAAAACGCGTCTGGACGTGGACGAACGCACCCTCAGCGTGCGCTACTACGAGACTCGCACGCTGCACGGCCAGGCCCGTTTCAGCGCCGAGGTCGTCTTCCAGCCGCAAGACCACATGATTCTGGACGCCGATTCAGTCAACCGCCTGGAGACGCAGGTCGCCAGCCTGGTTCACGCCTCGATGTACAGCCGCTCGCTCATGGGAGCCAACCCGGCAGTGTAGTCACCCGGCAGTACGGCCAGCTCCTCGTCGTCGTCGGGGCCCCCTCGGCTACTGGGGTAGAACCGAATCCTTCAACTGCTTGGCGATCCGAGCCTTGACCACCGTTTTGGCCGGGATCGGGATCTGCTCACCGGTCGAGGGGTTGCGGCCCATTCTCGCTGGACGATTTTGAACCA
Organism: uncultured Acidobacteriota bacterium; assembly: GCA_937888665.1. Classification (GTDB taxonomy): domain Bacteria; phylum Acidobacteriota; class Vicinamibacteria; order Vicinamibacterales; family UBA8438; genus UBA8438. The sequence continues at coordinate 930 of CALBET010000745.1, read as the reverse complement.
CGAACTTGACCATACCAGGCAACACGAACTCACCGGATCGCCTCAGTTCGGCTTCCGATAGTGCCTGGAGTGCCTCGAAGAAATCTCGCACTTCAGTCCGTTTGATGCCGAACTTCTCGCTGAAATGCGCGAACAGCTCGGTCTTGCCCATCCTGCGGGCATCGGCCATCGGTATCCCCCTAACTTCGGCGCGCAGGCATCGTCTCATCGCCGCCACGCGCGCCGCTGGCGGCTCCGGATCGTCCTTCTGGCAAGGACGCCGTATGCTAGCTCGCAAGGTTTTGTAGTGTCAATCACCGAGGACGTCGAGACGGGGACGGCGGGGACGAGACGTCAAACCGACACTCGATATAATGCGGACATGTCCGCAGAGTCCATCGAGACCTTCCCCAACCCCGAGCCATCACGCGACTACGAAATCGCGATTGTCTGCTCCGAATTCACGTCGCTGTGCCCGAAGACTGGATTGCCTGACTTCGGAGAGATCCGGATCACGTACGTACCCGACGCGCGCTGTCTGGAACTGAAGGCGCTGAAGTACTACTTCATCGGTTTTCGCGACCGCGGCATCTTCTACGAGCAGGTCACGAATCAGATTCTGGACGACCTCGTCACCTCCTGTGCCCCACGCAGCATGACTGTGGTGGGAGACTTTACGGTGCGAGGAGGTATCACGACCACGGTCACTGTGCGCCATCTCAAACCGCGCCGGCCCGGAAAGGCCGCCGCGAAGAGGCGACCGCCGACAACCCGATGACTCATCGCGTGCCGATCGAGGAAACGCTGGACTTGCACGCGTTCGCGCCGAGAGACGTATCCTCGGTGGTCAGCGAGTTCATCACGGAAGCGCACACGCGGAGACGTCGCGAGGTGCGATTCATTCACGGTCGCGGCATCGGGGTGCAACGTCGAACCGTGCACACGCTCCTT
>CALBET010000744.1 GCA_937888665.1 uncultured Acidobacteriota bacterium | reverse complement strand
CACCTTGCCCCAGGTCTCGTCCAGGAAACGTCCGGTCATCTTCGGGAACCAGTAGTAGATGCCAGAGAAGATCCCCATGATCGCGCCGCCGAACAGCACGTAGTGGAGGTGCGCCACAATGAAGTAGGTGTCTTGCTGTTGTGCATCTACTGGCGGGCTGGCGTGCATGACGCCAGAGATACCACCGATGGTGAACAGCGCGATGAACGACACGGAGAAGTACATCGCCACGGTGAAGCGGATCTGGCCACCGTACATCGTGCCCAGCCAGTTGAAGATCTTGATACCCGTCGGTACGCCAATCGCCATTGTGCTCGCGGAGAACACCACCTGCGGAACCGTGTCCAGGCCGGTGGTGAACATGTGGTGGCTCCACACCGCAAAGCCCAACACCGCAATCGCCACGCCCGCGAATACGATTGCCGAGTAGCCGAACAGCGGCTTCCTGGAGAAGACCGGCAACACCTCGGAAACGATACCCATCGATGGCAGGATTAAGACATACACCTCAGGGTGACCGAACACCCAGAACAGGTGCTGCCAGAGAATCGGGTCGCCACCCACCGATGGTGAAAAGAACGCCGTCGAGAAATTGCGGTCGAAATACAGTTCAATCAGCGCCACCGTAATCACCGGCAGCGACAGAATCAGCAGGAAGTTGACGACAATCGTCATCCACATGAACACCGGTAGACGCATCATCGTCATCCCCGGCGCACGCATGTTGATGATCGTCACCGCGAAGTTCAGCGACGCCATCAGCGATGAGGTGCCCAACACAGCAAGACCAACGGTATAGAAGTCCATACCGCTGCTGATGTGGTACTCTGACGAAGTCAACGGTGCGTAACCGAACCACCCACCGCTCGGCGCTCCACCAAACACAAAGCTACTGGTCAGCATCAACGCGCCTGAGAGGAAGACCCAGTACGACAGCGCGTTCAGCCGCGGGAACGCGACATCACGAGCGCCAATCATCAGCGGGATGAAGTAGTTGAAGAACGATGCGCCCATCGGCATCACCGCCATGAAGATCATGGTCAGTGCGTGCATCGTGAAGAGCTGGTTGAAGCGGTCCGCGTCCACCACGGTGCCGTTCGGCACCGCAAGCTGCGTCCGAATTGTCAGGGCTTCGAGTCCACCGAGCAGCAGGAACAGGAATCCGGTGATCCCGTACATGATGCCAATCTTTTTGTGGTCGACCGTAGTCAACCACGTCCAAAGACTGGCTTCCTCATATGCCTGCGGCAACGTGCCCTCGGCAGTGGCCATCTCGATCCTCCGCTGACGTGTGAGCGCCGGTGCGCTCTATTGCAGTCCTTGTAGGTATGCGACCAATTGTTCGATCTGGTCGCCGCTCAGATTCAAGTTCGGCATCTTCGAGCCCGGCTTCACTTCTGGCGGGTTCGTCAGCCACTCCGCCAAACCCTCGGCATCGTTGTCGACAATCCCGGAGGCGATCAGCCCACGACTACCGACGTGCGTGAGGTCTGGACCAATCACACCCGCGGCGCCAGTGCCCCGGATCGTGTGGCAGGCCGCACAGATCGTTGTCGCGATGCCCTCGCCAGCCTGCGCCAACTCACCCTCGGCCACCTGAGCGTCCGAGGTCTGCGCCGCAACCCATGCGGCGTAATCGGCTTCGCTGTCCACCACCACACGGAAGCGCATGTTCGCGTGGGATGTGCCACAGAACTCAGCGCACTGCCCGTAGTACTCACCTGGCGTGTTCGGAGTGAACCACAGCCGGTTGTTGTGCCCCGGAACCATGTCCACCTTGCCGGAGAGCTGCGGCACCCAGAACGAATGGATGACGTCCACTGAGCGCAGCTCGATGTTCACCGGTCGCCCGACAGGGATATGCAGTTCGTTCGCCGTCACCAGACCCTCGTCCGGATACTCGAACTCGAACCACCACTGGTGCCCGGTCGCCACAATCTCGATCGCGCCGTCCGGCGCGTCTCCAGTCGTGTCCAAAATCACTTGGAAGCTCGGAATCGCGATTAGGATCCCGATGATCACCGGGATCAGCGTCCAGATCACCTCAAGCTTCGGGTTGCCGTGAATGTGGGAAGCAGCCTTGCCACCCGGGCGTTCACGGAAGACCAGGCTGAACGCCAGTGTCAGAGCCAGTACGGCTGCCATCACAATGCCGGCCAGGATCCACACAAGCGTATAGACGTCATGAATCTTGATTGCGTTGTCTGATTTGGGATTGAACGTCGTCTGCAGGTGGTCGGCCGACCCTGCAAAAATCACCCACAGGATTGCTGAGAGAATGAGTACCACGATCACAGAGACCGCGGACAACGTTAGGGCGCGCGCTGAAGGTCGCAAACGATGCCTCCGCGAACCGGGCAGGTCTTCCAGATTGTGGGACATACGTCCCAGACGACGGGTCCCGTTGGACCGTCGCCCGTAAGATGAAATATCAGTGCCCTCAGCTTGTGGTCAAGCAAGTTGATCAATTCTTTACTACACCTTCGTCTACCACGTGCGCACGTTGAACCCCGTCTGAACCCCCCGTAGCCTCGGTTGACCATGTTGCAAGGACAGACCACTCGACTGTTCGTGGCCTCCGCTGGCGGGGCTGCAATCCTGCTCGTCGTGGTGCTCGCGTTCGCCATGACACGCGACGTTGGCAACGACGCCCTCGGCCGCACCAACACCTCTCTCGACGCCGCCTACGACTTCTCCCTGCTGACATTCGAGGGCGAAACCTTCGTCCTTTCGGAGCATGCCAGCGGGCCCATCTTCATCTATTTTTGGGCCAGTTGGTGCGCGCCCTGTGAGGCAGAAGCGCCGCTAATCCAGGCGCTTTGGCCCGAGTATCAGGCCCGCGGTTACACCTTCGTCGGCGTCAACATCTGGGACAGGGAGGTGGATGCCCGCGCGTTTCTCGAGCGCCACGACATCACCTTCCCGACCGTGATCGACGACGGCGAGACGTACCTCGATTACGGTGTATACGGCGTACCGGAAGCATTCTTCCTCTTGCCCGGACTCGACGTCGAGGCCAAGTACATCGGCGAACTGAGCGAAGATGCATTCCGCGAGCGACTCGCGAAGATCGAGGCGCCATCGTGACGAAGGCCGCAAGGAGCACCACGTGACTTCGACCTCCACCGGCAAGTCTGGCGGCCGCGGCCCGTTCTCCAGCAACCGCGATCGACTGTTGCTCCTCCTGGTCATCTCCACGCTCGCCATCGGGGCTCTCGCCTGGCGTGCCGCATCCGGCGACATCTCCTACTACGTAGAACCCCACGAGTTCCTCGAACAGATCGAGGCCGGCGACACCAGCCGCTGGCGTGTCGGCGGACGAGTCGTCTACGGCACCATCGTCGAGCAGAACGGCCGCCCCGTTGCCTTCGAGATCGAGGGCGAAGATGGCTCTCGCATCGCCATCACCTACGAGGGCATCGTCCCCAATCTCTTCACCGCAGGCGCCTTCGTGGTGATCGATGGCGCACTCGATGGCGACAACGAGACGCTGAGCGCCAGCAGCGTCATCATCAAGCACGAAAACGAGTTCTTCGCCGACACGCCCCCACCCGATTCACCCAGTTCGAACCTTGTCCCGGACTGACCGCGGGACCGTATCGAGCTGAGGCGTGGGAGGAATCGCCGTGAACGTCACCGCGACCCTCGGCTCGTCGGCGCTGCTGACCGCCCTCGCCAGCTCCGCCTTCGCGATCGTCGCTGCCATCTACGGGCATCGCATCGGCTCGGCGCGGACGCTGATCGCCGCTCGCCGTGCCATCGTCGCCACCGCCGCGCTGACCACGCTCGCCGTCCTCGTCCTCGCCTACGCGCTGCTCGCGAACGACTTCTCCATCGCTCACGTCGCCTCGGTCTCCTCCAGCGACATGCAGCCGTGGATGAAGTGGGCCTCCATCTACAGCGGCCAGCCAGGCTCGCTGCTGTACTGGACCTGGATGCTCTCGCTCTTCCTCGGCGCGTTCACCATCACCACCCTCCGCCACATTCCCTGGGGCGCACCGCATGCCATCGCCACCATGGGCGTGCTGCTCCTCGCCTTCCTGATCGCGCTCGTCTTCTTCGCCTCGCCGTTCCGCATCAACCCCATCACGCCGCTCGATGGCCAGGGACTCAACCCGCTGCTGGTTGATAGCGGCATGCTGATTCACCCGCCCGCACTGCTCGCCGGCCTCGTCAGCACCGCCGTCCCCTTCACGCTCGGCGCCGCTGCGCTGCTCGCTGGCCGGTTGGACGCCGCCTGGGTGCGTCACGCCCGAAACTGGGCGTTGCTCTCGTTCCTCATGCTCAGCATCGGCAACTTCCTTGGCGCCTGGTGGGCCTACACGGTCCTCGGCTGGGGCGGCTACTGGGGCTGGGACCCTGTCGAAAACTCTGCCATCTTGCCCCTGCTCCCCATGACCGCCTTCCTCCACGCGCTGATGGTCCAGGAGCGTCGCAGCATGCTCAAAGGCTGGAACCTCACCCTCGTCCTCTCCTCCTTCGCGCTTGCAGTCTTCGGCACCTTCAACGTTCGCAGTGGACTCGTCGCCTCCGTCCATTCGTTCGCCCAGTCCGAGGTCGGTCCCTACTTCCTCGTGCTGCTCGGCCTCGTCGTCGCTGCCTCCGGCGCGGATCAGTCCCGGCAGTTCCGGCGGCATGGCAAGCGTGTTTTGCAAGGCCTTAAGGGAGGTCATGTCGGGTTCCGGGTTGCGCCAGTAAATCAACTTGATCGGGCGGAAACGATGCTCTTCGATGGCGTCGATGGTTTGCGGATCAAGGACCCCGGCGTCGGCGGTGATGCCGAAGGTGCCGTCGTTCATGTGGCGTCCGGCACGCCCGGCAATCTGCGCCAGTTCGGCGGCGATCAGGGGCCGTGTGCGCTTGCCGTCGAATTTGCGGGTGGCGGCGAAGGCGACATGATCGACATCCATGTTAAGGCCCATGCCGATGGCGTCGGTGGCGACAAGGATATCGACCTCGCCAGCCTGATACATGGCGACCTGGGCGTTACGGGTTCGCGGGCTTAAGGCCCCCATCACCACCGCCGCGCCGCCACGGTGGCGACGGACCTGTTCGGCGATGGCGTAAACGTCGGTAGCCGAAAAGGCGACAATGGCACTTTGCGGGGCCAGCCTGTTGATCTTGCGCTCGCCGCTGTAGCTTAAGGTCGAGAACCGCGGGCGCTTATCAAACGTTGCCTCGGGGACCAGTTTCTTCAGCAACGGGCGGATCGTCTCGGCTCCCAGGAACAGGGTTTCCTCCGATCCCCTTGCGTGCAGCAGGCGGGCGGTGAAGACATGGCCGCGTTCGGGATCGGCGCACATCTG
>CALBET010000743.1 GCA_937888665.1 uncultured Acidobacteriota bacterium | reverse complement strand
CGGCCCCGGCCCGGATTTTCTACATCACGCCAGGATTCCGGCTGGTGGCGCTTGACGCGACGACCGGCCAGCGGGTGCCCGATTTCGGTGACGGTGGGTGGATCGATCTGAAATCCGCCGCGGTATACGGCGACGATCTGCCCATCGATCCGGTCACCGGGGAAATCGGCTTGCACGCAACCCCGACCGTGGCACGGGACATCGTGATCGTGGGGTCGTCCATGCGTGAAGGCCACACGCCCAAGACCCACAACAACACCAAAGGTCTGGTGCAGGCCTTCGACGCGCGCACCGGCGAGCGCCGGTGGACGTTTTCTACGATTCCACGCCCAGGTGAGTTCGGCAACGACACCTGGGAAGACGGATCGTGGGAGGTGAACGGCAACGTTGGTGTCTGGAATCAGATCGCCGCGGACGAAGAGCTCGGCCTCGTCTATCTGCCGGTGGAAACGCCGAGCTCGGATTTCTACGGCGGGCATCGTCCGGGCGACAACCTGTTCGCCGAGAGCCTGGTGGCGCTCGATCTCGAGACCGGCGAACGCCGCTGGCACTTCCAGCTGGTGCACCACCCGATCTGGAACATGGATATCTCGACGGCGCCGATTCTCGAAGACATCACCGTAGATGGCCGGGAGATCAAGGCGGTGTCGATCATGGGCAAGCAGGTCATGGTCTACACCTTCGACCGGGAGACCGGCGAACCAGTGTGGCCGATCGAAGAGCGCCCTGTGCCGCAGTCGGACGTGCCGGGCGAGCGGACCAGCCCGACGCAGCCGTTCCCGACCAAACCCCCGCCGTACGACCACCAGGGGGTGACCACCGAGGGGCTGATCGATTTCACCCCGGAGCTACGGGAGGAGGCGGAACGCCTGCTGCAGCGCTACCAGACCGGGCCGGTCTTCACCCCGCCGGTGGTCAGCGATCGGGACGGCGCGATCACCGCCTTCCGGTCATCGGGCGGCACCAACTGGCCCGGGGGCGCATTCGACCCCGAGACGCAGATTCTGTATGCCCCGTCCTACACGGCCATGGTCACCATCGGGCTCCTGCCACCGCCCAGCCCCGAGTTTTCAGACATCCGGTATGTGCGCGGCAATGTGCTGAGCGGAGTCCGCTTTGTCCCGACCGGCGGTGACACGTCAGGCGCGGATACGCGTGAACGACCGCCGATCGAGGTGTTTGGCGGGACCGGGGCCAGCACCGCGACCCCGAATCCGCAAGGCTTGCCGTTTCTCAAACCGCCGTACGGACAGTTGACCGCCATCGACATGAGCCGAGGCGAGATCCTGTGGCAGGTGGCGCACGGTGCAACGCCAGACCGGATCATGCGTCACCCCGCCCTTGCGGGACTTGACCTGCCGCGAACCGGTCAGAGCGGCGCGGTCGGCGCGCTGGTGACCAAGACGCTGGTGATCATGGGGGAGCCCATGGCGACGACGACCGCGGCCGGCTCCCGGGGGGCGATGCTGCGGGCCTATGACAAGGCGACGGGGGCGGAGGTCGGCGCCGTGTCCATGCCGGCGCCGCAGAGCGGGTCGCCGATGACCTACATGGTGGATGGCACGCAGTACCTCGTCGTGGCCGTGAGCGGCGGCGTCTACTCGGGCGAATACCGCGCGTTTCGCGTCCCTTCCGAGTAGCGGCTGGAACTGCGTCCGCGGTGTGGACGTGGGGCGGGTAGCGCGCATGGCGCGAACTGACTAGAATCAGTGTGCTCATGCAGTCCGGT
>CALBET010000742.1 GCA_937888665.1 uncultured Acidobacteriota bacterium | reverse complement strand
CTTGGCGTCGCCCACAGCCAACACAGTCTGACCGACGCTGAGGAAAATGTCCGGCTTGATAGTAGGCTTGGATCCGAGCAGTCCCGGCCGCTCGTGCTGGAACTTATCTGCATTCACAGACAACTCCGCCTTTGCCAGCGCCGCCGACACAACTTGCTCTGCGAACTTCTCGAACACCGCGTTGGCATCCAACGAGATGCCCGCACTCAAGCCGCCGCCCTTCACATCCGCGATACCGCGTAGCAAATGGCCGGCAAACTCCAGCGACCGACCGTAGCGACTTGATACCCGCGCCAAGCGCGCGCGAGGTAGGTGGGCTGCCGTCACACCGCGGCGATCAACTTCGTGGAAGTAGGGTTGTACCCGCCTGAAGAGCGACTCAACTCCTGACGGCCCCGGGAGCGCGGTGGACAAGCGACGCGCCGTCGCGATCACCCCATCCATCGCGGCCGCCAGCAATCGGTTGTCCCAGTTGTCGGCGGTGAACTCCTCCCACGCGCAGGGCATGTGGTGCGGCCGCGCGTTCAGGGTGTTGTATATGTGTTGATGTACCTGCAGCCGGCCTCGAACACGGCCAACCAACACCTCTTCTTGATATCGGTAGAAGCGCCGGAAATCGGAGCGGCACAGCTCGTTCAGCGTCCCGGCATAGACTTGCGCGAAGAGCAGCAACATCACGCTCGTGATGCTTCGATCCTGACCCTGCCACCGTAAATCTTCAGGCGAATCGACGATCGTTCCCTCGGCGCGGAACACGAGAGCGAGGAGCTGTGAGAATCGCCAAAGCGCCTGCTTTGCCGAGGCCTCGTCGCCTTTCTTGGCGCCCTTGGGAACCACCGCGAGCACGCCGTACTGGGCATCGTTCCCGACTGCGCTAGGGGTGTCGGCGTCGAGGTCGCCATGCAACTGTTTCAGGCGATAGGGGAAGAGTCCAACGTGATGGCCGGATTTTAGAAGGTCATGCTGGGCCTGGTCACACTGCCTACGGACGACGCCGAAGTGCTTGTCACCGGCGATGCGGTCGACCGCGCCGCGCGGTACCTCCCAGGTCTCGTACTCCGAGATCCAGTCTTGCGGCGTCGGCGAGGTCACGATTCGCTACGGGGGTTCGCTTCCGTGAGAGCTCTCTCAAGCGTCGCGTACTTGGTGTAAGGGCTTTGCTGCCCCGACAAGCGTTCGTAGCTCTTGAGGAGCGGCAGCACCTGATACTGCCACTTCAGGCTCACGACCTCGGCTTGGTCCACCTTCGATTCATCCCGCGCTGCTTCCGATCGACCAAGGAAGTACGAGTGCCCGACTGCGAGATCTTCAAGGTCGGATGCGCTCAGCGACTTGTTGACGGCGACCATCAGATTGGCCAGTTTCTCCCCGAAGTTCGTGGGCATTTTGCCGTTCCACCAACTTTTGATCGCCTCCGTATCCGGGCCGACGTGGTAGAAAGCGAATCGACGCCGGATTGCTGCGTCGATCATCGCAACGGAACGATCGGCTGTGTTCATCGTAGCGATAATGTAGAGGTCTGGTGGTAGCTTGAATCGCTCTTTCCGATACGACAAAGCCGACGTCTCGCCACGGTATTCAAGGGCGTAGATGAGCTCACCGAGCAGCTTCGGCAGGTTGCCGCGGTTGATCTCGTCGATGATCAAGACGCCGGTCTGTTTGGGGCTCAGGTCCTCGGCAAACTCGACGATCTTGCCGGATTTCTGCGTGTACGTGGGTCTGCCGTCGTTATCTTCCACGGCCAACCCGCCGACAAATTGATCGTATTCGTACGCTGGATGAAACGTAACAAGGCGGATTTGCTTGGTCGACTTGTCATCCGTGGCTTCTGCCTCCGTCCGTTTGAGGAGACGTTCCGCAACGAGCTTCGCGAGCCGGGTCTTTCCCGTGCCAGGGGGACCAAAGAGGACGACCTGTGGCATGAGTTTTCGTAGAAGGTTCTCGACGTTGGCAAGGTCGCGTTCACTAGAGTCTTTAGCTTGTTCTTCGGTCACTACTACAGCCTCCTCGCTTTCAGTCATGCCTATGTCAACCAGCCGCCCCCTCAAAACGCCGACCCCGGCTTCATCACCGTAAAACAACGTCAACAAGCCCCGCGCCCGCTCAGTTTCGTCTCGCAGTGTTCTGGCCCAGACCTGAGGGGCCTTAAGGTCGGACGGGCCGAATTTGAGAAACTCGATTCCAACAGCTGTCGTTCCGGAACGACGCAGCTTCACCTGATCCTGACTCTTGCGCTCCGAGGTGAGACCCATGAGTGCGGCAGCAACATGGCCGATGGCTTTCGTGCGGTTCTTGAAACCTTTCGGAGCTCCCGCCTTTTCGCCAGGTAGTGCGATTCCCCACTCCAACCTTACTTCGTGTGGCCCGCTTCGCGGGCGATTCTCCTTCTTGTGTGCATTTGGAATCGGGGCAACTGTGAG
>CALBET010000741.1 GCA_937888665.1 uncultured Acidobacteriota bacterium | reverse complement strand
CTCAACTCGGGGCGTAAACCGCCCATTTTAAACACGGTGAACGGATCGACGCTGTACTCCGTTACCTTGTTATCCTCGATCCATTGGCGCTTACCAAATCTGGTTTTGTGATAAACCACCAACAGCTTCCCATCCTCGTCCACCACCTTCGAGTCCCCGAACATCTTCTTGAACGCTGCGCTCCCCTCTCGCGGCGCGACGGCGAAGCGGATGTCTGGGTTCTCGGGGTCGTAGGTGCCCCGGTTCCCGGTGGCGGATTTGATTTGGGTGGGGGAGAAGGCGACGAAATACTGCGCCGGGTCCTCTGATCCGGAAGGCGTCGAAAACTCCACGCCATCGTGACCCTCTCGCCTGGCCCGCACCAACTCGGACGCTTCCCAGGACGGGTCATAGGCAGACCTAGGCGGGGTCTCGACCAACTTCGGATTTTGAAGCGACAGGTACACGGGCATTACTCGCCCGCCGTCTCCATGCGCAATAGCTTCGGCGTACTCCGGATCGGCATCAAAGAAAAGGGCCGTTTGTCCAAAGAACGTCCCTGCCCCAGGAGTGCCATCGAATCGCGTGAACGCCCGGCGCGTCCCATGATAAACCACCAACGGCTTCCCGTCCGCGTCCACCACCTTCGAGTCCCCGAACCACTTCTTAAACGCTGCGGACCCCGTGCGCGGCGCAACAGCAAACCGCGTCACATCCTCCTCCCCCTCATCGAACAACCGTGCCGCACGCTCGGCGCGGGTCTCGGGCTCTTCGCGGCGGGTGCGCTCCACGGGCAGCTTGGGGATCTTCGCCTCCATCTTCTGCGCTCCAGCCTCCATGCCCTTCGAGCGCAAGAGGTCGGCGTGTGCGCGGAGCTTCTTGGCTAGGTTGCGCTGTTCTTGGAGTTCCTTGTTTGCTTTCTTGCGGGCTCGCTTCTCCTCGGCGGTCTCGGTCTTGGCCGCTGCCTTGGGCTTGGTTGCCTCCTGCGCGGGCGCTTCCTCGGCGACCACCGGCTCCTCCTGATCCGCCTCATACTCGGCCTGCTCCAGGGTCGCGCCCTCCTCGACTAGCTTACGGACGCGCTTCTGGCGTGCTTGCTGCTCCGGGGTGGCGCTCTCCCTCGCGGCCCCCTCGGCAAATTCGGGGGCCCTGAACGGCGACTCAACCGGCAGCCCAGCCACTCGCTCGCTCGGAACGGTCAGCCCGACCATCGTGTCGATCGCTTCCGCGAGGATCATCGCCCCGCGCAGGTGCTCCTTCGATGTGCCCTCGGTGCCCAGCAGCGCGTCCAACTCGGCCAGCCGCTTCTCCTGGGTCGTGCGGATCTTGATCCCCAGCGCACCCAGTCCACCAGCCACCCAGTCCCGTAGCCCCTGAACCACGCTGCGCTGGTTGCCCCAGACGTTCGCTAGGTGCTGCCGCCCCCGATCGGTGGACGCATACCAGAGCAGCCCCGCACGCTCCTCGGCGTAACGCGCAACACCCTCCTCGTTGAGCGTGTCGTAGGAATCCAGACGCTCCCCGCCCGTGGCGGTCTTGTAGTCCCGATAGTAGTCCTTGATAAAGTCCGAGCGGCTCTTGCGATCCTCTTCGGTAAGGCGCTCCTGCATCTCGTCGAACACCTCCGGGTTCACCTCGCGGAGATTGTGAACCAGTTCATGGCTCTCAAGTTCCGCTGTGTGGATTTTGCGCCCCCGCGAGTCAACCGCGTTCACGTCCACAACCTGCACCCCTTCGCGGACGAACGCGGCTGGGATATGCAGCGGCGCACCGTCTTTCGACCGCAGATAGATCACGTCCATCCCGCGCTTTGACGCTACAGAAGCCGGTCGATCCGCCTCGGGGACTTCCTCGACGTTCGCGCCCTCGCGGTTTCCTTCCGCGTTGTCCACGATGTATTTGGCGGGTGGTGCCGCTTCCAGGGTGGCGCGGTCCTCGTCGGTCTCCGCAGCCTTGACGGCAGCTCGGTGCGCCGACGACGCTGCTTTGCTCGCATGCCTCGCCCACGTATCGGCCACACCCTGCCGCTCCTCGGGGCCCATCGCCTCGGCCGGCTGCTCGGCTGCTGTGAACCCTTCTTTCTCGACCTCGATGTCTGCGCCGGGGCTGGTGAGCGCCCGCCTGCCCGCACCCATCGCACCAGGCACGCTGAACGCGATCATCTCCGCAGCCATCTGCTCCATGCTGGGGAACGCATTCGCCAGGAGCCCGCCTTCCTCGACACCCGTAGCGCCACGCAGGGCACCACCGAGGCGTTCCTCGAGAAACTCTGACACCGGGCCATGCCAGCCGCCCTTCTCCGCGACTGTGGTGAGCAACTCCCCCATCTTCCCGGGGTACTTCCTGATCCACCAGTCCGCGACCTCGGCCTGCATCGCCGCGAGTTTCGCCACACCGGGAACGCGCTTGGCCGCTGCCATGAGTCCGAGACCCGAGTGTTCGGATAGCACCTCGATGAATTCGTCAGCAACCGCCGTCGGCAACGCATCGTAGAAGTCCCCGACGCTGGACTGGAACGTGACCGCCAGCCGCCCTGAGTCCTCCTCGGTCAGGTTCATCTCAGGGAGAGCCCTGCGCCAGGCGTTCCCCCGGATCCGGCTTCCCCCCGCGACCTCGCCGATCGCGGTCATCGCAGCAAGCTGCCCGCCCGAGTTCACCACCAGCCCTGCGCCCTTCCGGGCGAGGACCCCAGCCGCGCCAGCGACGGACTTCTCCCCGATCTTGCGTTTCAGCAGACGGGTGCCCGCCTTCCTGGATGCGTTCTCGACCGCCTCGCGGAGCCCAGCCCCGGCGAGTTTGAGCCCCGCCTTCTTGCCAGCCGTCCACACTGCACCGGAAACGAAGAACTCAGCCATGTACGTCGGCAGGTCAGTCAGGATCGACCCGACCATGTACCCGATGCCCTGCTCCTTCTGCGCTTCGGCAGCGAACGCCAGGACGAGCTCCTCGTCGGCGCGGGTCTGGGTGCCCTGCTCCATGCGCGAGGATGCGTCCCAAAGGTCCTTGTACTTCGACGCGGTAACCGCCCCGCCGAAGAACGGGATCTTTTCCTTCCACTTGCCGTCGGTGAACGCTTCCTCGAATGCGCGGGAGAAGCCGCCGAAGAACCCCTCCGGTACAGCGTCAAGCTCTGCCTTTATCCGGTCCTGAAACGTCAGCGGTTGCTGGGTCTCGGGCTCCTGGGCATACGTGGGCTGGGGGGCCGGTGCGGGAAGGACCGCTGAGAGGCGCTCTGCAAAACCCTGCATCATTTATCCTTTGATCGCTCCCACGCGGCGATTTGTTCTTCTAGCTTCTTCATCGCCTTCAACTTTTCCGCCCCATCCGGCATCGCGTCGATAGACGCCCTGGCCGATTCGATCCCTTTGCGGACCTTCTCGGTCTGAGTCCGCGTTGCTGGCTTGTTTCCTTCCTCAACAGCCCGGATGATGCGGCCAAGTCCGAGGTCCTCGGCAGTGATCGGCTCCCCGCCACCGCGCCGCTGAGCCTGAACGCCAAGGCCTTTCTTCGGCTTTGCCGTCAGAGCCCGAAGGAAGCTATCCCCGCTCGGTTCGTCCGGGTTCTCCGAAAGCTCAGCCCCAAGTGCCTTGATGATCTTGTTTTCCTGGTCCTCCGTGAGCCCCTGATCAGAGAGGAGCGCCTCGATGGCATCTGGACGGCCCTCCTTGGCGAACTTCACAAGGTCTCGCGCCAGACGAACCCTGCCGAGCCTAGGCCCCTCGTCGGAAGACCAGAGATCAACCTTGGCGGCTGGCTTCGGGAGGGGGGCTTCCGGCATCGGCACATCCTGCCCCGTGCCTGTAACGCCGGGGCGTTGCTGCCCTGCCTGTCCGGCAAGCGACCCGCCACCGAGCGCACCGCCTGGGGTGGACCGCCGCTTGGCCTCACTAAGCGCCGCCTCGAACCCCGCTGCGCCCATATCCATCAGGTGCGACCCGTTCTTTGCTGTGATGTCCCCGCTCATGACGCCATTCCAAACGTCCGTCATAAAGTGCCGCGCATCGGGATCCGCGTAGCGCAACTCCCCGTCCGGTCCGATATCGAGTGAGTTTCTTTTCGCCGTCCAAGCCGCCGTAAACACCTCCTTCTCGCGGATCTTCGCCTGGGATTCTTCCTGCCCGCGCTGAGCATCCTGAAACGTCTCCTGGAATTCCTCGAAGGTGGTCCCCCCCGAATAGAACAACGCCGCTGCCTCGGAGGCTTTTCGTGCAAACTCTCCAACCATTGGGTGGAAGTCGCCATTTATCGACTCCCCGGACGGTCCGATTGGTGCGTTGAGCTGCGCCATCATCTCCCCGACCTTGCCGGACTGGACCTTGTGCTTCGCTTCTGCCCGCTCGTCCTCCGCGTCCTCGACCATTAGCCGCAGACCATCGGTGCTCGCCCCGTTAGCGAATCTCTTCTGATCGTCCGAAGCGTTCCAGTAGTCGTCCGGCGCAAGGTACTGGGCGAGTAGGTACAGCCGATCCTGCTCATCTCGATCCGTGGAGAGCTTCTCCTTCTCGGACTGGAGCCGCATCTGCTCCATTTCCATCTCGCCCTGCTTGCGGATCAGCTCCATCTTCTCGCGGTTCTGAGCCATCTGCTGGGTCTTCGCCTCCATCTCCTGGCGGACCTGCATCCCGTCAGCAGTACCGGCCAAGCCAGCCCCGAAGATCCCAGCGCCCGCCGCAGCGCCCGCCCCGTGAATTACGATTCCAGCCATGCTATTCCGTCCCCCCGCCGTAGTAACCCCAATCGATTGCTGGCTCCGACGATGTTCCGGCACTAGCCGCGATGTCGTCATTCTGGTACATGGCGATCAGCTTACCGATCCCATACGCTGCGCTTGAGTACGCCTTGCCAACGTCGGCAGCTTGGTGGGTAATCTGAGTCGCCAGCCCCGCCTTCGACTGCGCCGTCTGCTGGTGGATACCCGCCAACTGCGAATACCCCTGGAGCGCCGTGCGCCCCCTGTTCTGGTGGATCTGGGAGAAAAGACCGGCGATCGACTCGTTGATGTTCGCCAACGTCTGGTTGGTCGCCTCGTAGACGCCCCTCTCAGCCTGCTGGGCGACGGTAGACGATCCGAGCCCACGGTTGGACGCACCTGCCGCAGCCGCGCCCATATGGGCCTTCTCACGGCGCAGGGTGCCCGCTGTCGCGGCTGACCCGATGCTACTCGCTGCGCCGAGGGCGTCCTTGTAGCTCTGGTCAGCGAACGTGATCCCTTTCTTCTGGGCCGCCAGAGCAGCAGCACCGCCCTTGTCGAGCGTGCTCTGGACAAACTTGTTGTGAGCGTTCGTCTGGGCGATGTTCGCAGCGTTTGCCGCGTCCGTTGCCTTGTCCTGCTCGTTTATGCCGAGGAGTGAAATCCCCGCGCCCAAAATCGCACCCCAAGGTGTTCCCATCTAGCGTCCTCCGTCTGTTTGCCCAGCGTCCCGAAGGGCCTGGAGTAGTTCGTTCAGCTTGCTCACCACCGTCTCGACAGCCGCATCCGCTGGCAGGTCGTCCACCGCCCGCGTCGGCTTCACGCCGATCCGGCCCTTCTTGTCCTTACGCATCGAGCGATCGAACCCTGACCCCTGGGCCGGGTCCGTCCGCCGCTTGCGATCTGGATACTCCCGCATCAGAACACCCTCCGTCGGCCAGCCTGACGCGCCCGGACGTAGAGGCTCTCCAGCGAGAACGTCTCATCGAGCGCACCGTTTCGGATCTTGACCCACACTTGATTGGCTGATGCTTGGAACATGTTGTAACCACGATACCCCGGTCCTGCCGTGCCACTATATCGCGCATCGCGCCCAGCCACCACGTCGGAGACCTGATCCGTGAAGACTTCAACCGTAACCGGGTCCGAGTCGCTGCTCGTCGTCACCTCAAGGTGGGAGAACCGCGCCTTTCCCGACAGCGCCGGGGGACTCAGAGGCCCGACAACGAGCTCTGACTCGATGCGATATCCCCCGTCGTTGTAGGTGTCCTCGTCCTCGAAGCGGACGAATCCGTCCTCGCACCCGATCGCCATCACCCGGTCCTCGGGGTCATCCCCGTCCAGGATCGCAACCGCCGTGGGCTGAACCCCTGTCACCGAGAACTCGTCCTCGTACCAAGCGTCGCCCTTGGCGTCCCAGAACCAGTGAGGGACGATCCGCTGCCCGATGCCCTTCGGCACCTGGTAGACGTGCAAGCCCTCGCGGGGGAAGTTCCACGCCATGCGGATGTCGTATTCGTTCAGGTTCACGTCCTGGAGCCGCCGCTCGATCGTCCGCAGGCTGATCCGATCCACACCGCCGCCGAGTGCAATGCGCCAGATACCGCCCTGGATACCCTTGGCGAACACCGTCCCGTCGGGGGCGATGCAGTAAGCGTCACCGAACGCGAGCCCCTCGGACTGCGTGACGTTCTGGAGCACACCGCCCGAGCCGGGGTCGCCCGAGAGCATTGAGATCGACGTGTCGCCCCCGATGATCAGGATTTCCTGCGTGGCCGGGATCAGCGTGTTGACCAGATCCGAGTGCTTGAAGTGCAGGTTGCCCGAGCTGGCACCCGAGAACGCCGTCAGCGGGGTAATCACGGACGGGTTCGTGTCCCATCCGTCCGGGTTGCCCCGGTCGCTCATGTGGAAGTTGTGCGGGTCGTCCGGCGTCCTGGACAGCACGATGCGCTGGTTCCATGTGCAGCCGAGTCGAGCACCGTAGGGGATCTTCCCTGCCCCCTCGGCTTTCCACTCCTCAAGGAGCAGGGTCTTCGGGTTGAACTTGATGTACTTCTGGCCGTCCAGCCCGTAGATGTTCTGGCGATAGGGCCAGAGCTTTGCGAACGGGCTCGCCGGGTTGAACGCATTCAGCCCGTTATTCACCAGTGCGGGGGGCTTGTCCTTCGCCACCACGAACACGTTTCCATCGCAGGTCGCAACGTGAACCGTGCGCCGGGGGCTCTTGTCCTTCCCGATCACCTGGCGGCGGGTCACCTGGCGGATCTTCTGGAGGGTGTCGCCCGTGGGGGTTGCGACAGTCGCTCCGTCGGAGTCCACGTTGTTGCGGAGACCGATATAGACGTGCTCCGGGACGCCCTCCAGAACGTGGTCGTTGGGGTAGAGCGGGAGTTCTGGGTCCAGGGCGATGGCCAGGGGGATCGGCTCGACGGTGCCGGTGTATTCCCTCGCGTACCGCACGCTTCCCGTCTTCCCGTCGCGCATCTCGACGCGGGGAGGAGCGACAAGCGGGACGACCGCGTTCGAGCCAGTAAAAGTCGTTCCCGGTGACTCGTCGTCGTATGGGAAGTCGGTGATATTTGGAACCAAAACCAACCCAAACGGAAACGCCCCACGGCGCGTCAGACGCATGAAGAAGTCCGTTCCATCGTCGCTTGTTTCCACGGACGCCACCCACGCGGGGTGAGCGACGGCGTGGGCCGACGCTTGTGGAATGTACTGGTCCGCTGTTCCAGAAAAGTTAATCGCCGCGACTAAGTTGTGCAGGCTCTCCTCGATATCTACCCCAATGTCCACCCAGAAGCTCCCATTATCTATCGCGGGGTCAGACGTGTCGAACGTGTATACCTGGTTGTCGTCACCCGTTCCGATGACCTGCGATGTCAGGACGAACGATTCGTTGAAGATTGGGACCTTCTTGAACTCAATCCGAACCGAACCGAACTCGTCCACACGAGGCCAATACAAATTCGCCGCATCATCCACCGCGAGCCCGTGAACGGCACGCTGCGCGGTCGTTGATGTGTCCGAGACTTCCCAGGTGTCGTCCCCGGTCGTCCTCACGGAGTTCCCGTTGTCCACAACACGTTTGGCGATCACCGTGTCGCCTGAGTCCTGCCGCCCAACCGCGATAACGGTACGACCCGTGCCCGCTTTCACGCCGAGCCCGTGGCCACCGCCAGAGAGCGCCCAAGCGATGTTGCCGGAAGCCCCTAGCTTGAACAGGAGTTCAGATCCCGAGAGGAGCGCCTGGGCCGCAGGGGAGAGGGAGACCTCACCCGCCGAGGGCGAGCCAACCGGGGGGCGGATTTCCGGGGTGCCGCCATCGTCAAACTTGGCGAACGGGTGGACGGACATGAATGTCGTAGTCGTATCCCGAAGCGTCGATGTGTCCACCGCCGACGTGCTCCCGAGTACGTTCCCGCAGCCCCAGCGATACGCGAGATACCCCTCCATCCGCTCGATCTCCGATGCGGCGTTTGTGTACCCCACTGGATCCGAGGCATACGGGTAGGTTGCCTCGTCAATCCATGACCACTGGTGAGTGGTATTCACCCCAGGCGTCACACCGTCGCGGGGGAGGGTTCCACCGAGCCCCAGTGCCGTGCCTTCCCCGGGCCAGGTAACGGCGTCCTCGTTAGGGGAGATGTTTATGGCGGAGCCGCTTCCGAGAATCGTAATCTGCTCCAAGAGGTGCCCCTTGAAGTTGCGGAACCGGGTATTCCCCTTGTTCCGGTTGCCGTTGATGTTCTGGTTCTCTTCGCTGAACGGCCCTCCGATAACTCCGAGGAGATCGCCAAAGTGCTTGTTGTCGTTGTTCGCTCCACCGCCGCCCGTCGCCAGGGGCGTGCCAATCGCATCCGCACCACCCTCAGCGCCGACTCCGGTTGACACGTCAAACAGCGAAACCGTCCGACCGTTCACCCGAAACGACGAGATACCAGCCGCCGCCCCCCCGATGCCTGACGTGGTATTGGTGGACCCCGCATAGTTCACGCAGATGATCGCCACCTTCTGCGGGTTGTCGTATTCAACCGCCTTCATGTCGGCGGATGTGAGCGTCCCAGTGAACAATGCCCCGCTGTCGTCGCCAACGTAAAGGGAAAGCTCCCCGGGCGAGACGGTTGGGGCTGTGACCGAACCAACCAGTTGTGACGGGGCGGTATTCATCACCAGCGCGAAGTTGATCCCCTCACTCTGGTGGTGCCAGATCGTCTGCATGTAATTCGAGTTCGTGTTGTAGCGAATCACGAAGAACGTAGCCCAGACCGCCTTCTTGTTGCCGGGGATCAGGCCGCCAACTTGCGGCATCACTCCATCGTCGTTTGGGAAGTCGTCCGAATCCGTGCTGGACTTCCGCCCCTTCTCGGCAAGCGTCAGGTTCGTAAGCAGCCGGTTGGCGCTGTCCCCCTCGACCGACGCACCTCCAGAAAACTCAATCGAGGGCATTGGCCCCGCCCCGGCTGGGCGAAACCGGACGTTCGAGTTGTACCGCGCCTGGCGCAACGTGCGAGGCGTGTAGTCCGTCGGCGGCAGATACGGGCCATCCCCCTGAATCGCGCCCTTCCCCCCCGCAAGGCTTGTGA
>CALBET010000740.1 GCA_937888665.1 uncultured Acidobacteriota bacterium | reverse complement strand
GCAAGTAGGCATGGGGTGACGAACACCCCATGCGTTTGAAATTCCTAAACCCCTCAGCCAGCACCTTCGCCGCAGCGGTCAATGCGTCCTCTGCCGACACCATCGGCACGATCCCGTCGGGCAACCCCGACACATCGATCGGTGCCCCCACTACTCCATCGATCATCCCCTCCCCATCAAACGACACGCCCACGGTGGCGTCGTGAACGGGCAAGCCCCGATGATGCTGCTGGACTACCAACCCGGCCGCCGACGACGCCTGCATCGCCACAATCGGCATCGCCCCCTGCATGTCCGCCATCGCGTCCGGGCTCATGGCAAACATCCCGCTGTGTACCACCAGCAGCTCCGACGCCGCCTCCCAGGCCGCGTCCATGGACCCGAGCGCGTCCATCTGCGCGCCACCGATCCGCCGACCGGCCAGCCATTGAACCTGCCTGCCATCCATCTGGCCCCAGACGCGCTCGGAGTCGGCGACCATCGCGGCCATCGGCTCCTCCATCTCGGGGTCATCCGTGGTCATGGACATCGACTCGTCCAGCATCGACTCCAGCTCCGCGAGCTCCATCGCGGGTGACCAGTCCTGGCCTCCAGCGACGCCATCCAGCGCAGCGCTATCCTTGGAAACGGTGTCCTGGGAAACGCCATCCACCGCCGGGTCCGCCGGGTCCCCACACGCCGCCACCAGAACCGCGCCCAATCCGATCAACATAATTCGCAAAATCATGCGGTGACAATACGACGCCTTCGCCCCGGGTTCCGATTCCGCGCCGGAACGAAACAAATTTTACCTCGACCAGACAATTTATCCTGACCAGACACTCGTCTCCGGACCAGACACTCGTCAAAGTGGCGAGCGAGTCCGAGGGTCTGACTATCGGAAGGACAGGCCGGGGCCACCGTGGCGGCGGACATGCCCGTCCCGCGCGAACGGGTCGTACAGCGCGCGGGACACCAGGGGCCAGCTGCCCTGGTTGCGGACTCTGCGAGCGGCCCGCACGTGGGCGTGTTGGCGTGGAATGCAGTGGGCATTGCGAACGACGCAGTACTGAGCTCTGGCCGGTGGCCTCTCATGTCGAGGCGACTGCAGACAGAAGCCCCTATGGCCAAGCGCTGAAGTCACACTCCGACACCACCGGCCGAGGCTACGAGGAGACATCCCAACGGGGAGCGACTCGGGCGGGCGTGAGCAACTCACGAGTGACTTGCCGACATCCGACTGAGCAGTGTCAGCGAATTTGTCAGAGGATTTGGTCCTACCGCCCGCAGCGACTTCTATCGCCACAACCCGAGCCCCGTTTCTGACTGTGTACGTGGCCTACACGACGCCGACCATGCCTCAGCCGAGGCACCCGACGGCCTGACGCCTGCGCTCCGGCACCAGGCGATCCGACCGGCGGACTGCCGATCGGCCACGGGCTTGAAACCGGATGGGCCACGGGGTACAAGTGCACAAATTCACGGCAGAGCGGTCTGCCTGCATTCGGAGGCGATATGTTGCGTGGTAGTTCGGCGGCCCCACTGGCTGCTTTGGTGTGTATCTGTCTGCTGTTCTCAAGCTGCGCGGTCATCGATGCGCTGTGGCCAGGTTCCGGCACGCCGAGCAAAGCGGAGGCGGTCAAAAAAGCGGAGGCGGTCAAACTGGTAGACGTAGATGTAGCCAAGCTGGGGTACCGCAGCTGGTCCAGCGGGGACTGCAAGGCCTTCCTCAACAAGTCTCTGGGCTTCTGCACTTCGGGCGACTGCACGGGGATCCTTCGCGGTGCCAGCGGATACTGCGACACCGCTGGCTGTAAGGCGGTGGTGCTAAAGACCACCGGCCACTGCACGGACAACGATTGCCGGGGCGCCGTAGGGGGCAACGCCGGGATCTGCAGCTCCGGCAACTGCCGCGCTCACGTGGGCGCAAATGCCGCCCTGTGCGACGACGCCGCGTGCTCCGCTCTGGTCGGCGGCAACGTGGGCCAGTGCCCCGCCAACTGAGAATCATCTTTTTTTCCAGCGCGGCGTAACCGCGGGCATCGGGTCGGCGTACTCAACACCAGAACAACACACACTGACGTTTCTGGGAGAATCCGACATGAACTCACGTTGCGTGACAGCGCTGCTCTGCGCCCTGACCACCTTCTCGGTAGCCAGTCTGGCTTCGGCAGCCAAGAAGACGCCCGGCCCAACAACCCAGAAACTGGAGTGCGTATTAGACGCAGACGGCGACAAATTCCATGGTGGAGGCGACACCATTCTTGTCGACTCCATCGATGCTGCGGGCCAAATCAGCGACAGGTGGCGGCACGACCAGTGCGGCCCCGGGTTTGTCCCGTCCGATTGGGGCGGAGACTGCGACGACAACAATCCCTCGGTCCACCCGCGTCGCCCTGAGGTTGGCAACGCGATCGACGACAACTGCGACGGCCAGGTGGACGAGCCGGTACTGCGCTTCCGATCGGAGTTGTCGACCACGTTTCACGGACCGAACTATTTGCGCTTCCTGGTGAAGCTCCAGGATCAAGACTCGCTGGACGCCGTGGAGGACGGGACACCGGTGCGCCTCCGCGTCAAATGGCGCTACGTGGGCGCCGTCTGGTATCAGTATCGAACGATTCCCATCACGCCGATGATGAACGGCCTGAGCTTCGCGACGCTGTGGAACCTGGAGCCCGGTCGACCCGTGGAGGTGCGAGTCCTCCGTATCGAGCGACGGGGCACCTGGGGCGTGTACCTGGCAGTTCGAGATATCGAGACCGACACCATTCTCAAGTCGGAGCAGAACTTCCCGCTGTTTGGTGCCACGCGCGGATTCAGCGCTCTTTCCCGGGCTCGGACCCGCGTGCTGGTCCGCGGCTTCAAGCAGTTTGAGGCGTACCGTCTGGGCAAGATCGGCTATGCGGGCA
>CALBET010000739.1 GCA_937888665.1 uncultured Acidobacteriota bacterium | reverse complement strand
CCAGACCGGCCAAACAATACCGCCTTCCGCGCGGCCTTCGGCCAACGATGCTTCGCGTGCGGGTTGAAGATCTCACCAACAACGATGCATATCTGGCGATGCTGCCAACCTCAGACGGTACGTTCGGTGGAGAACACCGGTACTTCCATCCCACGACAGGACATCATGGCTTTCTCTACGCTCTTTACGTTGCTCGACGACATCGCTGCCGTGCTCGACGACGTAGCGCTGATGACCAAGGTCGCGGCCAAGAAGACGGCCGGAGTCGTCGGCGACGACCTGGCACTCAACGCCGACCAGGTCACCGGCGTCGACGCCGACCGAGAATTGCCGGTGGTTTGGGCCGTGGCCAAGGGCGCCATGCTCAACAAGGCGATCCTGGTCCCGGTCGCCTTGCTCATCAGCTCATTCGCCAACTGGCTGATCCTTCCTCTCTTGATGATCGGCGGCGGGTATCTCGCCTTCGAAGGCTTCCACAAGGTCTGGCATCACTTCGCGCACCGGAAGGAGGAGGAGGAGGAGCAGGAAGACCACGTCCAGGCAGTGGCGGACCCGGAAATCGACCTCGTCGACTTCGAAAAGAACAAGATCAAGGGCGCGATCCGCACGGACTTCATCCTGTCGGCGGAGATCATCGTGATCGCCCTCGGCACCGTCAACACCGAACCGTTGCTCACACAGGTCATGGTCCTGGTCGTCATCGCAGTCGGGCTCAACGTGGGCGTCTACGGCCTCGTGGCCGGCATCGTGAAGATTGACGACGCCGGCCTGCACCTCATGAAGAAGGGCGGCGCCCTGGCCACGTTGGGCAAGGGCATGCTCAACGGTGCGCCCATCCTCATGAAATGCCTGGGCGTCGCGGGCACCGTCGCCATGTTCCTCGTCGCGGGCGGCATCATGTCCCACGGGGTCCATGCCATCGCGGAACTCATCGAGGCCGCCGCCCACGCCGCCGGACCTGCGAGCTGGGTCGTCTCCACACTGCTCGAAGGCCTGGTCGGTGTCGTGACTGGCGGGATTCTCACCGCCGTGATCAGCTTCATCGGACGGTTCATTCCCAAGAAGAAGGAAGCCGCGGCCTGAGCGCGATTCGCGCTGGCACTGTCTGGCGCTGGACGACGCCCGTCGCTGGTGACCAGGTCGGCGACGCCCAAGGCACCCGGCACCAATCGTAGTCGTCTGTTGTATTCCCCGGGAACGGCAGCCCTTGCCGGCGGTGCCACCGGGACTACCATCCGTCGAGCGCGGCCAGGGCCAGATCTTCTCTCCCTCGCCTTCCCGAACTTCCGGAGACCGCTGATGGATTGGCTTCTCGTGGTCCTGGGCTTTGGGCTCCTCATCGCCGGAGGAGAGGCTCTTGTGCGGGGCGCAAGCGGGCTCGCGCTGGCGGCGAAGATTTCTCCAGCGGTGGTCGGCCTGACGATCGTGGCCGCTGGGACATCCATGCCCGAGCTGGTTGTGTCCATCCAATCCGCAGTCAATGGCAACGTAGGCATCGCCATCGGCAATGTCGTCGGGTCCAACATATTCAATATCGGAGCGATTCTCGCCCTCGCCGCTCTCGTGAGCCCATTGCGCGTTATGGGAAACACTGTCCGCCTTGAGTGGCCAGTGATGATGTTGGCGGCCATTCAGTTCTTTCTCCTCGCGCGAGATGGGTTAATCGATCGCGTCGAGGGCGGCTTCCTCCTCACCGCCATGGTCGCGTTCACCGCCTACGCCGTCTGGGTGGGCCGAAACGCCAGTACACCAGCTGAAGTGGAGGGATTCGAAGAGATGGTGACCGCCTCCTTCGGCGCCAACGGTGGGCGCGCGCTCGCGTACAACCTTCTGGCAATCCTCCTCGGGGTTGGACTGCTCGCAGGGGGCTCAACGCTGTTGGTCGAGGGAGCCGTCGGTATTGCCACAGCCCTCGGAGTCTCTGACACGGTCATCGGCCTTACCATCGTCGCGGCAGGGACAAGTACGCCCGAACTGGTCACCTCGCTCGTCGCATCCAAGCGGGGCCGAGACGACATCGCGATCGCCAATGTCGTAGGTTCGAACATTTTCAATGTGCTCGGGATCGTAGGCGCGACCGCGCTGCTGCACCCCCTCGACGTCCCGGCTGTGATCATCGCCCGCGACGTTTGGTGGATGCTCGGAGCCTCGGCCCTGCTCCTGCCGCTGATGTGGACCGGCATGCGGGTTAGCCGCCTTGAGGGAGCCCTGCTCCTCGGCGGGTTTGCAACCTATCTCGCACTGCTGGTGCGATCCGCTTAGTCTTGGCCACCGACCTTGCGGCGCAAGGTACACCGAGCTCCGCCTCAACCTCGCAACCGGCCTCAAGGCGCGCCGGCTGGCAGCCAAGCTCAGTCGGGTAGCGAGCATGCCCGGTATCGGCGTCCGCGCCCCAATCAACCGCGCGAGACTCACGGCAACCTACACGAGCTCCGTTCGCTCGCAGCCGGTGGCGTCCAAGAGGCGCCGGGCACGGGTCGACGGGGTTCTGCACAGCAGTCGTACCCCCAGATCGATCGCTATCTCACGCGCACGTCGATGCTCCACGTGTCAGTGGTCATCTCGTTACCCGCCGTGTCGAAGGCGCGTACCCGGAAGGGGCGCGGGTGCAGAACCTGACAGATCCA